>JAPUFX010000065.1 GCA_027293415.1 Candidatus Methylomirabilota bacterium | reverse complement strand
GTGAACATGTTGGAGGTGGACATGATCCGATTCTTGCGAGTCACCGATCTCCGATCTGCGGACACCCATGCCATCCCGGCCTATCTATTCCTCCCAGAGTCCCCCCGGGGGGGGGCGGCGGTCGTTCACGGCTATGGAGGGTGCAAGGAGCAGATGCTGGGGATCTCGGCGCGCCTCGCGGAGGAGGGATGGGCCAGCCTGGCCATCGACATCCGCGGACACGGTGAGCACCCCGCCCCCTTGGACGAGAGGCTGCTGCAGGATCTGGAGGCGGCCCTGGACTCCCTACGACGCTACGGGAGGGTGGTCGCCCTAGGGCACAGCCTGGGCGGGCGCCTTGCCCTGATCTCCAGCGCCGACCTCGTTATCGCCATCTCTCCCGCCGTGGCCAGCCGGCCTTCCGAGGAGGGAAGGCAGATGCTCCTCGCCTTTGGGTCCACCACCGTCCGGAGCCCGAGTCCAGACTATATTCTGGAACTCCTTCGGAAGATGGAGCAGGTCCAGGAGCCGACCCGGCCGGTCCTGCTCCTTCACGGGGACCAGGATATTCCGACCCTCATCGAAGGGATTCGTGGCCTGGCAGGAGACCTCCCCCAGGGAACGTTGGCGGCCGTCACCGCCTTCCAGCACCCTGAGGCCTCCCTCAGCCCTGCCATCCTGCCCTATCTCAACCGATGGTTCAACCACCTGGACCTGAAGTTCAACCCCGACGTCTTCCAGCGGGCAGTGGCATGGCTCAAGGTCCAAGAGGGGAGCGGATAACTCGGTCGCCTTGACACGTGAATTGAAGACACCTAAGCTCAAGGGATACAGGAGGGAAAAGGGAGCTGTGGAGTGGATCGAGATTCGAGAGAAAAAGGTCTTCCTCTACCGGGATGGGTCACCCCCCACCCTTAATCGAGAGGTTCCGCTCGAGGATTTTCTCCGGCAGGTGGCCGCCTCAGCCCGTCGTCCCGGTCGAGGGCACCATCTCCTCCTCCCCCCCGGCACTCGCATCGCCAAGCTGGAAGGGGCGGTCAACGTCCTCTGCATCGAGCAACCGCCACAGCTGCGACTGATCCGCTGGAGCGATACCCCTATGGGGAAAGGGGGGGAGTACCAGACCCACCGCCTCGCCTTCCCCTATATTGTCTATCTTTTCCTCTTCTTCCAGGGAAGCTTCGAGGAGATGCGCGTCTACTATCGGACCGCCCCGCTTCAGAGCCCGAATGACGTCTTGCTGATGCCGAATCTCTGGAATGTGCAGGCCGACCCCGGAAAGCTCTCGGCCTGTCGTGCCTGTCTCAGAGGCCGACGCTTTGATCTCTGGGGGGATCCTTTGGCCGACCAAATACGGGTCCTGTTGGACCACTTCTGGGGCACCGGCTTTAACACCGACATCGAGGGGAATTGCTTTGAGCGTGCCCGGGTCCTCGACCCTCGCGTCGCCTCGCTCGAGGCGTGGAAAGACGCTTCAGGGGCCGATCCCCTCTTCCCCCTTGCACTCAGCTGGGAGCCGCTCGAGCCGACCGTCGGGGAAGTCATGGATCGCCTCGTCCAGACCGGTCCCCAGCCGCGTCAGGCCATCGGCGAAGCCTCCGACCTGGCAGACCTGATCTATCGCATTCCCGAAGCCAAATAGTGCCCCTCCAACTAAATCTCCCTCAGCACAGCAAGCTTCCGCGAGGGGCACTGAGGGGTTGTAGGGGAGAGACTCCCCTATGCTTGGGGGGTGCTCAGCGAGGCTAAAGTCGAGCGCCGAATCCCGAAGGCTTTCGGGACTAGCGGACGTGACGCACCAAGGGGGGATTGTTAGCGGGAAATAGTTGGTGCGGCACTAGGGGAGAGAAGAGCACAGGGCGGGGTGGGGTTTTCACCTTCAACAGGTGAAGCATCCCTTATACTTCACGTATGAGGGATCGATTGTCGCCACGGAGGAGACAGAGCCGATCCACTGCTTCTTGATGCTGGGCCAGGATCACTTTACCGTTGAACTCAAGTCCCTGGAGCCGCATTTTCCCCGAGGAGCTCATGCAGGGCTGGGTGGCCCATTTGGGGAACCCGGCCTACGGCCCGATCACCCACTCTCGGACAGGAGAGATCGAAGAGCCCTTTGGCGAGATGATCCTGACCGCAACATGGCGCTTTCCCCCCGAGGACCGCGATATTCTCAGGGCCAGGGTCGAGAGCTTCCTGGAAAAAAACACTTGATAAAGATCTATGTGCTATATTATAAAACAAGGTTTGAGAGGGGAATCCTCGTAGGATGGATCCCATGAAGCCCGACCGACGCCGGAGCCGACTTGGCGACACCGCGCGGAGCGAGCGAGGAAGACGATGATCACAGGGCAGGAGCGGAAACGCATGGAAGAGCGATTCGGGGAGATCGGGGAGGGCCTCACCGAACTCACCATAGAGGGGAAGCGGTACGATCTGTATCAACTGCTCAAGGTCATGGGATTAGACCACGCTGACATCCGCCCCATCGACGCCCACGTCGTCGACGCGCCCAACCGCTTCGCCATCCGGTACTTTGACCTGGAGGACCGGTGCATCGTCGCCTACGAGTTCGACCCCGAATTCCGGTATCTGGGGGAGGTTCGGGCCCATATAGACGAATGGATGGGAAATGACTACTACGACTTCCCCTGGTCCATCTCTTGCCCCGACTCCTTCTGATCCCTGCCCCAAGGAAACGTGGCGGATCCAGGGGATCGGATGGGAGAGACGCGGGTTCGCCTATGAGGGGACCGCGAAAAACGACCAGGAGGACCTTTCCTTCTCCCTCCGTTACCATGAAACCCACTTGGCTCTAGAGATCTATTCGTCCCGACCTGCCGCCTTTCAGCTTGTAGAGCACCTGAGCAAAACCCTGGGAAAGCCAACCACCGGCCCCGATCTTCTCAACATCGGAGAGCTCAGCGACAGCGACGGGGAAGTCCCCACCTATACGGTTTGGACTTTTCGCCCCGACGAAATCGCCATCGTCCGGGAGATCCTGCAGAAAACCTTTCCCCGATAACGTTGGGTGTTGGGGATTGCGTTTATTGGGTTTATAGGGTTTGTTGATTAACAACTCGGCCAGGGCTGCCAGCGGGCTCCTGACTGGTGCCGGCGGACAAATCGTTCTTACTACTGATCGCTGACAACCGAGAACTTATTGCTGATAGCTGGCTGCTGACAGCGTTATTAGCCGGTCGTCGGCCATCGGTCAACGGTCGTCGGTCATCGAGGTGCAGAGATGGACGAGCATCCACGGATCGCCCCCCAGCGAAAACACCTCGAGAGACAGGCGGAAGATCTCCTAGAACGAGTCCCCTTCATGGAGGATGAAGAGCTGCGGTGGACCCTTCGGTTTCTCAGAGATTGCCTCCCCCCTATGGAGCAAGCCGAGATGCTCCGGGACTACAGTGAGCATCTCGATCTCCATCAGATGCGGCAGATGGTGGAGCAGTTTGTCCCCCGGTACACGGACCATGCCCTTGAGGCCCTGGAGGCCAAGCGGTTCACCGCAGGACAGAGCCTTCGGGATTTGACCGATGAAGAACTCCAGGGGATCTCTGCGGCAGAGAAGTGGGATCTTTTCCTGCAAGATTCCACTGCCTTACACCCGTATCAAGTCCGGCGAGAGCTGGCGCGCCTGTTCATGTGCCTCAATTTCGACCTTTTTCATGACACCCTCTCGGCAGAAGCGGCGATCGAATTTAGCGCCTACCTTGACCTCGTGGAACGTTTCGGCGCACTGTCGGATCAGGCGATCGAGGAGCTGAAAGAGCAGGCCATCGCTGCCTTTCGAGGCCTCAATGTTCGGGACGTCTCTGCAGTGGAGGCGGCGTTGGCCACACTGCGGGAGGCCATCGGCGGGGCAGCAGGTCTCAATCCGCCCTTCGATTCCCTCTTCAGCGAGCGGATGGAGCGATGGCCCGCGAGCGCTCCAGAAACCCTCCCGGACGTCTTAAATCCGGAAATTAAGGCCGCCGTCGAGGCGATGAATCTCGAGCAGCTGCAGACCTCTCTCCGGGTTCTGATGGAGTTGATGAGCCTGGAAGAACAACAACGGGAGCTCGAGCCCCTCAAGGGAAAATATCGTTCCCTCACTGATATCCCCGCCGAGGAGCTCAGCATCTTCCTTCCCCAACTCTCCATGCGGTTAGGAGACAGGAATGTCTGCGACTTCGCTCTTCGATACCGGTCAGGCCGTCTCTGGGCTCGGGAAAAGATGAGTCCGCAGGCCTGGAAGCTCCTCCCCTTCCAGGACAAATTCATGGTGCTGGAGGCAGATAACAATGCCATGGACCTGCTGCAGGCCTCCCGGCACCTGACTCGCCTCTTGCTCACCGACGGATACGAACGCCTCTTTGATCCTGCCTATCAGGTTGCCCTGACACACGAGCCTCTGTATCGCCGCGTCCTCGACTACTGCATGACGGAGCTTCAGGACCGAGACCAGCTGCAGCGGGTGAACCGCCAAGTCACCAGAATGATGCAGGAGCTCGAGGAACTCGTGCCGGAAGGGGAGAGAGCGGGTCGGTTTCCGGATGTCCGGGAGGTCATCGGGAAAATCCTCAAAATCGAACCGACCGCCGAGTAGCGATAATGACGCACGAACGAACACCGCGGGAGAAGGCAGAAACCCTGGAGGCTCGCGCCCAGGCCCAAGAGGCGGAAGGGGACGGGGTCGGTCTGCTCGAGACTCTTGCAGAACTCGCAGGTCTGCTGACGGAATTGCAGGATGAGCCGAAAGCCCGAAGGACCCTGAATCTGGCCTACCAAGTCGCCCAGACCGCCGAGGATGAACCAAAGATTGCCCAGGCCTTTCACCAACTGGGTCTACTCTACCATCTTCAAGGAGGCTGGGATCGGGCGCTGGAAATGTTTCACCGGGAGCTGACGTTACACAAGAAGGCTAACGACCTGAGTGGAATCGCCACGACTCTGGGGAGTATCGCCGAGGTGTTTCAGGGCAAGAGAGAGTTTCGCAGGGCTCTACAGATTTACGAGGAGAGTCTTACGCTCAGGATGGAACTTCAGGATGAGCGGGGACTGTCCCTCACCTGGAACAACATCGGGACGGTCAAGGCCCGGATGGGAGACATCCCCGAAGCCCTCGAGGCTTTCGAGAAAAGTCTCCAGACGCAGGAGAAACTGGGGGATTCCCTCGGGAAGGCGGTGACCTTGACTAACATCGCGAGTCTCCACCAGCGCCAAGAAAACTGGCACGAGGCACTCCGGGGCTTCGAGCAGAGTCTCGGCCTTTATGAGATGGCGGGAGATACCCTGGCGTTGGCGACCACCCTGAACAATCTCGGCCTGGTTCGACGTCGCCTGGGTGACCTGGATGGGGCTTGCCAAAGTTACGCCCGGGCCAGGGACCTGATGCTGCAGCTAGGGGACTACCTGCGGGTCACCGTCCCCATTCACAATATGGCCATGATCGACGAGGAGCGTGGGGAGTACCGGGACGCCCTCCGCCTCATGCAAGAGGTCATCAACATCGACAAGCGGATCGGGCACCCGGACCTGAAACAGGATCTCGAGACCTTTGGCCGCATCCGGGAGAAGCTCGACCGAGAGCGAGACCAGCGGCAGTCTGTTTAGCCGCTTTTCATCCCCCGTAACCCCTCTACGACAAGGGTGAAAACTCTTGATTCTCGCGATGTTTTGTCGTATGGTGCCCTCGAAGATGAGGGTTTAAGGTGGCTCGGTGAGGAGATCAAGATCGACGGTGAAGGTATGGGCTCCAGGACCACCAAAAATCGCCCCCATCCCGGGGACGCGAGGTGGACGGGGGCGTCTCGAAGGTGCTAGGCCGTGCACTACAGGTATCGACTAACGTCTCGGGAGAAGGCCCGCGTCACCTCCGCCCTGCAGGACCTTCTGGGGTTTCGCGAGGAAGTTCTCTTCGCCTATCTCCACGGCTCTTTCATCAACGGGAACAGATTCCGCGACCTCGACGTGGCGGTCTACCTCCATGGCCGCCTCACGCGGCGGGCCTCCCTGCAGTACCAGGTGACCCTCGCCAAAGACTTGAGCCGGGCGTTACGGCTCCCGGTCGATGTCACCGTCCTCAATGTGGCTCCCCTCGGCTTGAGGCACAACGCCGTTTCCGGCCGAGTCCTCCTCTGTCGCGAGAACGGGACGCGCACGCACTTTGCGGATGGAGTCTGCCAGCATTACGAGCGGATCCGTAAGACGGCGCGCCACGCTCTTTTCAGCCTTCTTTGGGGAGATCTGACAGCGCGCCGCCTCACCAAATGGCGGCGCTAAACCCCTCTGCACCTTCTGCCCTCTCTGTACCTGCTGCACCTGCGCCTATCCCTTCCCGATGATACGACTATCCAGCTCTTTCTCGGCCTCTCGCAGCGTCTTGAACGGCCAACGCCTCGCCACTGTCTCCTGTTGATGACCACACGCGGTGCAGCGCATCACGAAGACAGTCTCGACGTAATAGTGGCCGCAGTTGGGATCGGCGGGGTCATCGGCTAAAGTAATCCGCTCGAAGCCGTCCAGCCGCTTGAAATGATCACTCCCCTCCTTGCCACACCGCTTACAGCTCATGGGATCTCCTGCTCACTGACAGCAAGTCCCCACTGGCTGCCTGGCTTCCTCAAAGAGATGAAGCGTCCCCTTGGCCCGCTCCAGGTCCCGCTGAGCCTGGATCTCGGCCAGTCGCACTTTCCAGAGATGCAGGTCAAACGCCTGAGGATCCGCCGTGTAAGCATCGATGAGGTCCCGGTAGAATTTAACCATCCGGCCGATGAGGTCGAGGGCGTACTCCCGCCCCTGGACCTTGAGGGTGTGGACCCCCATGTCGATCAGGTGGGGAATGTCGTCGAGGAGGAAGAAGGCATCATTCTTGAGGGCTACCCGGTCCGCCCATAAGTCCTGATTTCCTCGCCAGAGGCTCCAGGCCTCGAGACAGACACGGTAATCCAGGCCGCCGCGATTCGGACTCCCCTTGAACTGGTCTTTGCCGGTTTCATCTTGGCTCCGCTCGAGGCGATGGTAAGGTGACATCCAGCACTTGCCCAGATAGGTATAGCAGTTGTTGGCATGGATCAAAACTTCAACCCCCACCTCGATCTCGCGCCGCACCCTGAGCTCTTTGAGTGAGAGCTTGGTATCGGCAACCACCTGGCTGACCCCGATCTCACGATACCAGCGGATATCCTCGTCGTTCAGGATGTTGGCCCCGATGCTCGCGTGGATCGTGACGAGGGGGAAGGCCCGGTGGACCGCCGCCATCACCCCCACATCACTCAGGATCACGCCGTCAATGCCGTCGCCCACCCAAACCTCCATCCGTTTGAGCAGTGTGGAAAGCTCCGAAGAGGCGGGATGCGTATTGACGGCTGCCCGAACCTTGGCCCCACGGGCATGGGCAATCCGGACCGCCTCTCGAAGGGCCTCATCGGTCAGTTCATAGGCATCCCGCCTGCGGCTCCACCCTTTGGGCCCCACGTAGAGGGCATTCGCCCCGTTGTCCACGGCCGCCTTGACCATTTCAATGCTGCCCGCCGGCACGAGTAGTTCGACCATCGTCTCCTCCTTTTCACCTCGCTGTCAGCAGTCGGCTATCAGCGGTCAGCTTATGACTCTTAGCTGATGGCTGACAGCTGGCGGCTGACTGCCGATGTAGAGTTGCCCTGATTGACCGAAATAGAAGCCGTTACACAGCCCCACCTTTGCGTGTGCCTGGATTTTTTGCCACCACGCCTCGCGAATCTCGTATACACCGCTGAAGGCCTGTTCGAGGGCTTCCCGGTAGACCATGCCAATGTCACGGCGGTATGCAGGATCCTCCGAGATCGCCTCAATCCTGAAAAAGCGAAACCCACCCGCCACCAGACGGGGCAGATACTCGAGCATACAGACATCCCGGCCGCTCAGGACTCCCTTCCCCGTTGACTTCATCGCCCAATCCCCTTGACGGAGAAACAAGTCCTGCTGACAGAGATCCGGACACTGCATCCCCCACGCCTTTTCATACTCCAGCAGGAAGCAATAGTCGGAGATCCCTAACGGCATCTTACCGTGGACCAAAATCTCAAGGGGGAGACTGGTGCTGTGGGCCATCCCTTCGATCTCCTCCAGGGAGAGCTCGTAGTTGGGAGTCACCCGGGTCCCCCCGTAGTCTCGGAGGACCAATGCCCCCATATCGGTATAGACATTCGCAAACCCGCCGATGTGGATCGAAAGTGCGGGAAACTCGTTCCGGAGGATCCGCACCACCCCGAGGTTGTGCGCTTCAACGGCGTCCACCCCCTCCTCTGTTGCCACGGCGATTGCCTTGCGGATTTGCGGGAGAAAATAGTTGCGGGGGGCTGCATACGTGGTGAGATATACCTTGCAACCTGCCTCTCGGCAGTGGCGGATCCCTGCCCGGAGATCGTCCAGCTTCTCCAAAAAGTTGGCCTCGTAATCCCGGCAGTAGAGATTCCCCAGATAGACCGCATCATACGGACTCAAATCCGAGGCCACCAGATCTTTCATATTCGAGATTGCCATATTCAGCTCAAACAATTCTTGTGTCACGGGGAACCTCCACACGGGTCCAACGTCCAAAGTCCGATGTCCGAAATCTGGAACGAAAAAAAGCTGACGGCTGATTGCTGATCGCTGACTGCTGTTTTCATCGTCCCACCACCACCCACGAGGGCGGCAGCTCAAATGGCGGCACCTCCAAGACCTGCCGTCCCTCCCGAACCTGATCAATGGCCATGCGGAATCGCCGGACCATGGGAAAAATGAGCTCTGGGGGGAGGCTTCTTCCCTGAAGTTTGATCACGTCCACCCCAGCGTCGAGGTAGGCGCCGACCTCTGGAGCCCGACTCACCTGTCGGGCGGGCAGCATCCGCTCCTCCTTTTTTTGTCCATTCAGATAGAGACCCCAGGGATGCTGGCAGACCTTGAAGCAGACCCCCGCCCCGCCTCGCTTGATCGATCCCGTGAGACGCTCACCGTCAGCCGGCATCTCTGGCATCGGAGAGGGGTTCGTCCGAAAGTAGCTGGGCATCCAGCACTTCCCGAGCTGGTGAAACTCATCTACCATGTGGATCATGACCTCGATCTGAGCCTTGACATAAGGTCGCATCTCGGCAATCTCTGCCGGATGTACCGTTCCCGGCAGGACGATGCAGCTCGCACCGATCTCCTCAAGCAGGGCGACATCATCCACATTGAGGGCACCACACCCAATGCTCGCGGTGAGGGGCAGCTCGGGAAAACACCGGTGAATGTACGCAAGGATGCCAGGGTCGTTCAGGATGACCCCCGTGATGCCCCATCGTTTGAGTTCCGGGAGGCGCTCAAGGAGGTAGTCGATCTCACGCCCGCGGGGAATGGTGTTAAGGGCCAGCTGAACGGCTGCCCCCTTCTGGCGAGCGAGGACGAGGACCTGTTCGAGCTCTCTGGGGGTAAGCTCACCGCGTGCTCCCCCTCGGCTCCACCCTTTGAGCCCGACATAGATCGCATCCGCCCCTGCGTCCAGGCCGGCCTTCGCCGCCTGCACGCTCCCCGCCGGAGCTAGGAGAACTGGGCGCCTAGTGAGCTGCATGCGCAACCTTCGTCTGTTCGGCCAAGAGAACGAACTTCGCGGCAGAATAGCATCGTAAGTCGAGCCCGTCAAGCGGAAATTCAGGGCCTGGGCTGGCCACCCATGATACGAGTAATCAGCCCGGAGACCTCGCGGAGTTTTCGTCCGCAGTGGGCCAGACGACGGGGTGGGAGAAGAGAGGCAAACCCAATCACCCCGAGGGCCAACGCCACGTCCCCCCGGTGGTCGAAGATAGGGGTCGCCACCGCATTGACCCCCTTGGCGATTTCTCCAAAGCTCTCGGCAAACCCCTGACGCCGGTCTATGGCCAAGGCTTTCTTCATCTGGGGTTGTCCCTTTCGGCGGTCCGCCTGCTCTAAGACTCCTTGGGACCACAGATGATCGAGATCCGATTCGGGTACGTAGGCGAGAAAGCACCGTCCCAGGGCCCCCTGGCCTAGCGGGAGGGCTTGACCGATGGGTATCGTAATCCGGAAAGCATCCTGAGCCTCGACTCGATCAACGATAATGACCCGATCCTGGAATCGCTGACCCAAGAGACAGGTGAGGTTCAGGTCTTCGAACAGGTCTTGCAGGAAAGGTTTTGCCACCTCAGCGCGACTTGTGGCGATCGAAGCCGCACCCCCGAGTTCGATGAGGGCCGAACCTAAACCGTACTTCCTCGTCCCTTCGTCGTAGGCCAGCAGGTCATGACCGGAGAGAGCCTTGAGGATATTGAAGCAGGTACTTTTGTTGAGATGAAGTGACCGGCTCAACTCTGATACCCCCCACGGACGGTGGTTCCGATCTTTCAAGAACTTGAGGATCCGGACCGCGCTCTCGACCGCTGGAACCCGATCTTCCGCCATTAATACCCTCTTATTGTTCTATATATAGAACGCAGTTCTCCAGAGTAAACAGCGGAGCGCCCTCGTGTCAAGGAAAAAAAGAAGGGACCCGATCCGGGTCCCTTCTTCTCGACTCTGGAAATGTTGCCTCTACGCGTTAGCCTGCCTCGCGCTGCCTCAACACGCGCCGCAGGAGCTTGCCTGTCCCGGGACCACCAGGCCCCGGCGCCCGCGGCATCTTATCAATAAACTCGATCTCCCGTGGCAGCTTATAGACCGCAACCTTGCCCTTGCAAAACTCAATGAGCTCCTGCTTCAGATCCTCCGAGCCCTGCTTACCCTCTTTGAGGTGGACGTAGGCCTTGGTTTTTTGGCCCATCATCGGGTCTAGAACCCCGACGACCCCCGCATCCGCCACCGATGCGTGGGTGACGAGGACGTCCTCGATCTCCTCCGGCCCGATTCGGTAGCCGGAAGACTTGATCAGATC
>JAPUFX010000064.1 GCA_027293415.1 Candidatus Methylomirabilota bacterium | reverse complement strand
TACTTAAGCCCCTTTTAGGGGAGGCAGGGATGGAACCGGGGTAGGGATAGTCCCTAGCCCACCTCCGGCAAAATCGTTGGTGTATCAGAGAATGCAGACGCCTTCTCGAGCGGAGCACGGCCCGGAGGGCGTTTTGATTTTCAATACGGCTAAGCGTGTCCTTTCACCACCCTCTATCGACTGCGGTGTGGATTACAACCAGTAATCTGCACTCACTCGCTCGGGAAAGGTACCGCCCCTTGCTCCCTTAAGTCTCTCAACGCAGCTGGAATGTTGTGGCCGCGCTAGGAGACACTTCAGGTGACGTCAGCGCTTGCTACCACGCTGCTACCAGAACACCCCGTACCAGGAGCACCATCGCTCACTCCAAATTGTCCGTTTCTTGTGCGGATAGGTCCTCTGGGGTGTGCTCAGGTGGGGCCTCGGAAGAACTACGAATCCGTAGGTCAAGCGTCTCGAAAGTGCCTGATTAGCCTGGTAAGAGGAATCTGATTAGCAATTAGCAGGTCAGAGGTTCGAATCCTCTTGGACGCACCACCAAATCAATTATGTTAGCCCACCCCCAAGCTCAACACCAGTTCCCCGTTGCGTGTACGTTGCGTCTGATTGCATGCTATCGAGCCCTTCCACGCCCTTTCGGTTGTCTCCCGGAGCGAATAATCATAAGACGCCGCGCTGCCGAAGATCACGCATAACGGCGATGATGTAAAGCGCCACTGCTACAACTAATAGGGGTGCGCCGAGAAAGACGCCCAAACCCACACTCCATGCGGCAAAACCGCTCCACAGAAACAACAAGACACAGAATAGACCAATCAGCGCAGATACCACCGCTATGCGCACCAGAATGTTGACGCCAACAGATTCCTTTGAGTTATTCACCGGGTCCTCCCAATGGAGACGCGTTCACTGGGCACGGGATGCGGTGGCCCATGACAGGTAAAGCAGCCGACTCGATTAGTTGCCAGATCTGGGGCTAGCGCATTATGGCTCTTTACCCGCTCAAACTTCTGCGTACCGGCATGGCAGGCAAGGCAATTGGAATTGGGATAACTGCCACTGTACTGGATGGGGTCCTCCCACGTGCCCGTCACATAGAGCAACCAGTGCCGGAAGCCGTCGCGCTTGGCTGCAAGCGTGCCATGTACCCCATAGGTTGTGTGACACGAGTAGCACTGGTGGTCAGCGATCCACTTGTTTTTGTAGTGCCGGGCGGCTAAGGTGGCACTATTAGCGTTCGTCATGTCATTGATGAACGGCTCCATGACGTGGCATGAGGCACAAGAGCTAATTGTCTTGGTCTCCTCTAAGACTGTTGCCGTAGTGCTCATGATCACGATCATCGGAAGGATAAAAAGACCAATCAACAGCAACAAATGATACGTGCCTCGCTGTAACCTTTTACGGTAGATGAACTCGATAAGGATAAGACTGACGATGGCAATCACCGTCGTGGCGAGCCCAATACCGCGCATCAACTCCCCTGCCGACAGCCCTCGCTCTGCACTCTGTGCCCATACAGGACTGGACCACAGCATCAACAGCGGCATGAAGCCACTCAACACCCAGCAGTTTACTGTATTGCCCTTACGTTCTTGCATCATTTATCTTACTTCGCCGTTTTCGATTGAACGGAAACAGCGCACAATTTGTATTCAGGCTGCTTGGAAAACGGGTCAAAAACATCGTTCGTCGCGCGATTGATCAGGTGTCGGGCTGAATGGAACGTTGCAAAGACGACACCTAGTCGAATAGCATCGGTCAGTTGGGCGATGAAGTCGGCCTGTCCTCGTCGGCTCCGCACGGTGACTTCGGTACCATCCACGATGCCGAGGCGACGAGCATCTTGCGGATGAATTTGCAGAAAATCAGGATGGATCTCCTTCAGCGCATCGAGTTTGCCGGTGATGGTCATCGTATGCCAGTGCTCCAGAATACGTCCCGTAGTAAGGGTCAGGGGGAATTCGCCAGTGCGCGGTTCCTTCGGTTTTTCCTGGTGATGTATCCAAATGACGGCTCGTCCGTCAGGTTGTCCGTAGAAATCGAGGCGGCCGCTGCCATGAGCCAGGGGGTCTTCACCAGGCACGTATCGGCGGCATGTGCCTGGATGATCTTCGGTCGGACACGGCCAGCGGATACCCCGCTCTTTTTCTAGGCGTTCGTAAGTGATTCCGAAGAAATTGTACTTTGAGTGAGCGGAGATCTTTCGCCACTCCTCCCAGACGTCCCTCGGGGTGCGCGCCGAGGTTAGATCGGCATAGCCCAACCGTTTCGCCAGATCAACTAGGATGTCCAGATCGCTACGGGCCTCACCGGGCGGATCCACCACCTTCGGAACAAGATGATAGCGGCGCTCTGACTGGCTAAAGACACCCTCCTTTTCGGCCCATAGTGCCGCAGGCAGGAGGACATCGGCAAATTGCGTGGTCTCCGTTCGATGAAAGGCATCGGCAACCACCAAAAATGCCTTTTGCATGGCCCTGCGATAGCGCGTCGCGTTGGGCAGCGACTGTGCTGGATTCGTAGACATCACCAGACAGCATTTTACATCGCCACGTCCCATCGCCTCAAAGAGGGCCACGGCGTGATAGCCCGGCTTCGAACTGATGCGCCCTCTTGGGACACCCCAAAGCTTCTCCATTTCGTGCCGATGGTCGGCGTTGGTCACAACCCGCCCGTTCGGTAGCGCGTGGGCCAGTGCACCTGTGTCTCGCACACCGCCACCCGCATTCGGCTGGCCGGTCAGAGAAAACGGTGTGGCTCCGGGTCGACCGATATGCCCGGTTAAAAGGTGCATCGCCATGACGAGCCGATTGGCGGCAGTCCCTTGAGACTGCTGGTTCAGGCCCATGGTCCACAGGGACATGGTGGCCTTTGACGAAGCGAACCGGAAGGCTGCTTCACTGATATCCTTAGCGGCGACGCCGCACATGCTCCCGACTCGGTCGGGCGTATACTGCTTTACATGTCTCTTGAGGTCATCGGAGGTGCGCACCGACTTTCCCTTTTTGAAGGATAGGTAGTTTTCCACCATCTCTTCGTCTATGAAACCATTGCGAATGAATTCATGAATCATGGCGTTGCAGAGAGCCACGTCCATCCCTGGCAGGATTGGCAGGTGCAAGTCGGCGTGTCTGGCGGTGATCGTCCGACGCGGGTCCACCACGATAATGAAAGTCCCAGGCTTGCTGCGCTTCCGGTCCAAGACGCGTTCCCAGAGAACCGGATGGCACTCTGCCATATTGGAACCGGTGATGAAGAAACAGTCGGCCGCATCGATGTCTTCGTAACAGCCCATCGGCTCGTCCATGCCGAAGACCGAGATATATCCAGCGGCTGCGGAAGCCATACAGAGGCGCGGATTACCGTCTACATTGTTGGTACCAATACCCGCTTTGAAGAATTTATTGGCGATATAACTTTCCTGTGTGTAGAGTTGACCACTACCATAAAATGCAACACTGTCGGGGCCGAACTGGTCAATGTCTTCACGGAATCTCTGCGCCACGAGCGTCATCGCTTCATCCCAAGTCGCCTGCTTGAGTTCACCGTTCCTGCGAATCATCGGGTGTAGCGCTCGATCCCGTACGTAAAGAATATCGCGGTTGAGGATACCTTTGATGCAGAGGCGACCCTTATTGTGTGCATACTCGTCGCCCTTGACATTCACCACTTTGCGGTCACGCACGCCGATCTGGATGCCGCACCCGGTTCCGCAGAATCGGCAGACTCCTTTATGCCACGCCTCCACGGGAATGACTGGCTGTCGCTCCCACAACTCGCCGCAGCCGGATAGTGGCCCAACAAAGACCATTCCTGCTGATATGCCCATCCAGCGAAGCAATTCGCGACGGGTCAATCCATTGTGATCAAATTTGTTTTGTGCCATCTGACTTGCCTTTCCGGTGCAAGAGCCCCATCCCGGTCGTGGACGGTCCAACCAGCAAGCGGTTCACAGGCAAACGCGGGCCGTAGAAGGAGAATTTATCAACAAAAGACTTGACCCCTTTCCTTCTGGGATTCTCCCTACGCCTCGGAGTTCCACGCAAACCTCAAGCGTGCAATCCTCGAAAATCAATACGCCTCCCGAGCCGTGCTCCGCCCGAGGAGGCGTCTGAGTGTTTGGTGTGCCGTCGATTGTGCCGAAGGTGGGCGATGTGCTATCCTCACCCCGGTTTCATCCCTGAACCTCCCCACAGAGGGGCTGAGTATCCCTTACGGTGCAAGGAGTGTCAAGACACAAGGTTTTCTTGCAGGAAAGCGTGCTTATGAGAGACGTTCTATGGGGTTGAGAGGTTGCGGATTGGTTGCGTTTTTAGGTCACGAAAGGGCACGTTTTGCCGCGTCCTGCACACCCAAGTGCTCGAAGTTATTGATTTTGCTCGACCCTGATCAGGATTCGTAATCAGCAGGTCGGAGGTTCGACCCCTCTCGCCGGCTCCAGAAACTCCCCCAGTTCCGTCCTCCAGAGAGTCTCCGAGACCCTCAAAACATTGTTTAATTCAATCGGGTCTGCCCCAGTTGAATTCACATCTTCGCTTTTCACTGTAGGTTGGTCTAGTGCTAGCTCTAGCGCCTGATGCGCTTCGGACGCGAGGCGTGCCACGGTGTTCCAAGATGGGTGGTGCCGGGCATAGGCAGTGGAGGGCTATGGCTCCCGAATAATCGGCGAATGTGTAAAATCAAGACCTGACCCCCACCCCATAGAAATCCCCTCCAAATTCCGGCGTAAGGAGGTGCTAGGGGTTGCTTTCCCCTAAAAGCCTGAAGGGGGGAGGGGATGCTTTGACAGGGCCTCGAAACCGCCTTCTCCCGTGAAGAACACACCGGTTGTTTATGGCCACTCTCAAGAACCCTTCTTCGCCCACGTGGCACCAAAGGTCTGCTAGGAAAAGGCTCATGGAGCGTCGGCTAGAGGTCGGTAGCTTGGGCAATGGGGCTGGTAAGCACCGGTAGTGTACCTAAATGCACCTCCTCGGTCATCTCTAAGTGCCATCCCAGGTAAAGGTGAGCAGATGGTCAGATACCACGGCTGTTATAGCAACGTCTGCCGCGGAAGACGTCAAAAGGCAACCCAGGATGGGTTGATACCGTGTATTCTTGAATCAGATGAACATTCAAGGTCATGCCGGAAGAACCGGGCCAAGCTGATTCAGGAGATCTACGACGTGGACCCCCTTACCTGCTCAAAATGCCAGGGGCAAATGCGGATTATCAGCTTTATTGAGGACCAGGAGGTCATCAAAACGATATTGAAACATCTGGGACTCTGGCTGGTCACACGAAAACCCGAGCCAAGGGCCAATGCGACCCCCGAGAATTTCAGATCGATTATTCCGATGCACAGATCCCGCCCGCTGCCGAATACCTTTACCGCGACCCTGAATACTCTCTGGATGTGTGCGTATCCTGATTTTAAACCGCGGGGCGGCGTGAGGGCCCTCGTCTACCCAGATTTGGGGCTACCGACACAAGCTCGTCCGCTGCCACACCCCTCAGCCCGTCTCCACTCACGGCTCCTATCACCCTCCGAACGCCCGCCGCCTCCCCACCCTCCATATCTTGGGGTCCATTTCCCCTAACCCCCGTATCTCGTGGTCTCTTTTCCCTTGACACAAAGCGCCTGTCTCCTTAGAGTGCTCTCACCCAAAAGGGAGTTCTTATCTCAGAGCCATGGCACCCAACTTCCGAAATTGCAGCCCTGGGCAAAAGGTGTTGGAAAATTCTGTCGATCCGGAGAAGGAAGGCGCCCGGGCTGCCAGCTCTCCTTATGGACGTCGATCCCCATAGAGACCCCTCTTCCTCTTGCCAAGGTCCTTTCCTTTACGTAGTATCTCTTCATGATAGCCTCCTTTATAGGTTTTTTGTTGCTGCCTTTTGCTCTGTGAATCCCTTAACCCTTATCAAGGGGGCTATCAACTGAAATCCATCATAGTCTCTATCAAATCGGGCGTGGCTTCAGGCCGACGTCCTTGAGCGGATCCTCAACTGGACTATCAATGAGGCGAAGGGAATCAACCGTATCGTGTACGATATCTCCTCCAAACCGCCGTCAACCATACAATGGGAATAACGCTGTTGTGAGGGAACGATGAACTGGCCGATCGTGCAAGAACTGCTTGCGAAGGAATTGTTTGGGAACCCGCTTCAGAACTACGCGGTGGCCTGTGGGGTCTTCTTTATCGTCATTGTAGGACTGCCGATTCTCAAGTCCATCGTGGTCAAGCAGCTCCAGGCCCTGGCGAAGAGAACAGCCAGCGATTTTGACGATCTCCTCGTGGGGCTACTCAATACGGTGCTGAGAGGCGACGTGTACTTTTTCACCGCACTCTATCTCGGCACGTTGTCGATCGAGCTTCCAGGAAACCTAGAGCGAATCTTCCGCGCGCTCTTTGTCATCATCGTGGTGTATAAAGCCGCCCTAATCCTCCAAGGGATCGCGATGTATGGCCTGAAAAAATGGACAGAGCGAACAGAGAAGGAGGACCCGACCAGCGCTGCGATGATCAAGAACGCGACGTTGATCGTCCGCCTGGGACTCTGGGTCGCGGTCGTGCTCTTTATCTTAGACAACCTCGGCGTCAATATCACGGCGTTTGTGGCGGGTCTTGGTATCACCGGGGTCGCCGTCGCCCTGGCAGCACAAGCGGTGCTAGGTGACCTGTTCAGTTCATTTGCCATCTTTACGGATCGGCCCTTTGCGGTGGGTGATTTCATTATTGTTGGCGACCTCCTGGGCACGGTTGAGCATGTCGGCTTCAAAACGACCCGCCTCCGCAGCCTCTTTGGCGAGCAACTGGTCTTCTCCAACAGCGACCTCACGAACAGCCGCATTAAGAACTACAAGCGCATGCGGGAACGACGCTTGGAGTTCAAGTTTGGCGTCGTCTATCAGACGACCGCCGAACAAGCGATGGCGATCCCGCAAATAGTCGAGCAGATTATCAAGGAGCACAAGATGGCGCGTTTTGACCGGGCCCATTTCCAATGTTTTGGAGATTTCTCGCTAGTATTTGTAGTCGTCTACTATGTGTTGAGCCCGGACTATAATCTGTACATGGATGTGCAGCAGTACTTCAATCTGCGGATCATGGAGGAGTTCAGGCGAAACAAGATTGAATTTGCCTATCCCACGCAACAGCTCTACGTCACCAATGCCGGGGACCGTCCCAGGCTGCCCCTGACTGAATAGATCCTCCACCATGCCGTTTTTCCTCTATCTAACAGGGACTGGGCACAAGTCTTGTTCCCTACCCCCTTGCCTCCACAGGTTAGTGAGCCCAGGTCGCCAAGCCTGATCGATTATTCCGATGCACAGATCCCACCCTCTGACGAATACCTTTACCGCGATCCTGAGGGAGGCAGCGCTTCCATACCTGCCTTCACGTTCACAACCCGGTTGCGGATAGGTTGCGTTTTTGGGTCACGAAAGGGCACGTTTTGCCGCGTCCTGCACACCCAAGTGCTTGAAGTTATTGATTCTACTCGACCTTGCGTAGGATTCGTAATCAGCAGGTCAGGAGTTCAACCCTCGCCGCCGGCTCCAAGGGAATCAAAAGGTTGTGAACTCCTCCAGGACTCTGTTTGTAATGTCGGTTGCGGATTGTTGCGTCCTGCTGCGTCGGTCCGTGTGATTCATGCTGGTCAGGTGTATCTGATTAGCAATTAGCAAGGTCGGAGAGCCTAGAAGTTACCAGAGGCGGAGCAGGGGAGCGAGCCAGAAGAGGAACACCAATAAGACTGATCCCCACAAGAGCCACCAATGCCATCGGGGTCCCCGTCTCTTGACGTAGTGGAAGTAGAACCCCAACCCCAGGAAAAAGAGGGACAGGGGAAAGAAGTAAATTCGGTACGCCGCCAGACTGGCGGCCAGGCCTCCGCTAAACACTCCAGCGCCAGCGAAGACCAACGCCAACACTCATCAAGCATTGGGCAAAAAAGCGAGAACGACGGACCCGATACCTGAGAGAAGACCCTTCACATCTCTGATCATGGATTCTCTCCTTTTACACCACCGTAACGCCCTCTTCCCTTCTTCCCGATTCTCTCCCCCCACGATCAGAAACCGAGTGCGGAAAACAGCTTGCTTATAAGTTTGACCGGGGGTAGGTCGGGGCGAAAACCGAACATGGCATAGATCCAGGTAGAGCCCAGCCCTCCTAGGACTGCGGCACCGTATAAGAGGCTAACCAGGATCAGGCTTTGCTTTTGACCAAACGTCTTGAAGTAAACTCTGACGTCCCGCGGGTGGATAGCACTAGCCAGGCAGAAGGTGATGATTCCCGCATAGGATAACCCATCGGCCTTGAAGAAGGCATGGACCACCGGAAGGTTCCCTACGGGCGATAGGAGCATCGCTGCAGAAACAGCTGGGCTCACCAGGGCGTTGATTAGGTCTGAAGCGAGGGTTCTAGGACCCATGATGTCCGCGAAAGGGAACCACCAGTGCTCTAAGCCTGCGGCGAAGATGATTCCTCCTAGCACGATTCCTGCGGCAAGCGTCGGTGCGAATCGCCGAACTTCTTGTCCGATAAACCTCAGCATGGCCCACCATCCCTTAAAGGAAAACAGAAGGGCACGCCAAGAGGGGAAGGTGGTTAGATGAAGGATGGGTGCAGTGGCATCCGCCTCTCCCATAAGCGGAGCGGTGAGGACCTTCGGTCGAAGCCAGTTGAGACCTAGGGCTACAATGCCGATCATTACAAGGGCGCCGAGGACCTGCCCTGTGGCAAATTCTGCTCCTAACGATAGCGCAAGGATGGCCCAGAAATGGATTGTCATGTTTCGGCTGGAAATTAGATAGGCAAAAGCCTTAGCCGGGGAGTGGCCTTGTTTGAGGAGTTCCCACGCGGCACACCGGCTGGTCTCGCGATCGACGCTCCCCAGGACGCCTGCCTGAATCGCCCGCCAAATCCCTCGCTTCGTACTTGTAGGACTCTCCAGAAGTACCTCCCAGGTGGAACGTCGGTACCGTAGGGTCAAGAGAGCGGCCACGAAAAACCCGGGAACCCACACCGTATAGAAGAGGGTCATGAACTTGAATAACTGGACCGAGAAAAACCACGCTTGCTCCAGGAAGTGGGTCATTGATTCACTCTTTCATCCTTAACGAACCTGAAACCGCTCGATGTGGGCTGCCTCCTTTCCCTTGGGGATCAGCCCCACGATGGAAATTAATTTGCCGTCCTGTCCGGCGGCCTTCTTCAGTTCCTTCAGCTTCTCGTCGCTGACAACGGGGATGACCTGATCCGTTCCCCTCACCTCGAAGGCCGGACTCCCGTTTTTTGTGGTCAGCTGTCCCACTGCCTCGAAACGGATCCAGCTCGGGGTGAACCCGGCATCGACGACGGCCTTGCGGAGCTTCTTAACATCCAAAGGCTGTCCCTCCTTAAGCTGGATGTCCGCTGCCGCTTCCTCTAGACTCACCCTTACTCTTTCCACGCCATCCAGGCGGGATAGGGCCTTTTGGGCCCCGTACGCTCAGATGGGTCATATCATGCCGTCGACGCCCATCCGGACCGAAGTGATCTGCGCCTGAGCCGGCGGGGGATCGGCCAGCGTGGCGATGAGGCTCATCCCAACGACCAAACCGAGAAGGCTAGTTAGCTTTCGCATGGGTCCTCCTTTCTATTGGCTCGGTGACGAGGTTTCTCCTAAAAGATGAATCGGAATCCAAACAGCACGGTGAAGTCGGGCTCCAGCTGTCCACTCGGGAAGTCCTTGACGATCGGGACCTGGACCCCTGTCTCAAAGAGCAAGTTCCCGGTGACGATGTACTGGATTCCCGGAGAAATAAAAAGCACAGTTCCGCCGGTATCGACCGTATTTCCTTCCACCTCGTTGTCGGCGAACGTCCGGCCGTTGAACTCGATGCTGAAGTTAAGTTGCGCCGGTGGCGTCGGCCATTCCGGGTAGGTCTGATAGGCCAGGTAGAGGTCGTACAGCAAGACGTTGCCGAACTTGAAATCTTTCGCCTCGGAGTTGATCTTTCCCCGGACGGCTCCCTCGATGCTGTACGACCTTCGGGTGGTGCCGGCGGCAATCCCCACGATGCCGTCGACGCCGCCCGAGCCGAGCTGGAGCGCGGGGTCGTCCTTGAGTCCGCGTCCCTTACTGGTAGAGCCCGAGGGGAGTTCCAGGCCCCCGATGAAACTGATCTGGTCGCGGCCGAAGGGGATATCACGGCGGTAAAAGCGATATTTCCCGAAGAGGGTGATGTCCCCGATCCCATCCGCATCGAAGTCGCCCGCCGGGGTTTCTAGATGACGCCGTTGATAGGGAACGACGAGGTTGAGCGTGGCGTCAGTCACCAGGGCGTAGGAGAAGATGGCGGGGGCGGTCCAGACCTTGAGTTCGTTTCCTCCGCCTGAGGACTTCTGGAACTGGCCGAAGGACCGTAGGGCCGTCCCCAGGAAGAACTGGGTGCGCGGACTCGCGCCAAAGATGGGCGCCGCCAGGACGTGCGCCGGCAGAAACGCTAGCCCCAGGACCAGCAAAGCAGCCGGCCAACGCGCTCGACTCCCTCTTCGTTGGTTCATGGGTTTCCCCTTGGTCCTACGCCCCATTGCGACTGAACAATCTGAGTCGCTCGCAGCCACTAGTGGCGTGGCTAGGCTAAACCTTCCAGTTAGGGGAAGGATCAAGAGCTTTTTTGGCGGCGGGGAGATTCGGTCCGTCGCCTTGTGACAGCGGCATAGATTGTGATGACGATGACAATTCCTAGGAGGGGGAAGAGGACATAATCCAAATAACCGGTGAGAGTCGCCAATCCCAGGATGCCTAAAGTCCAGACAAGGATCGGGGTGAAACAACAGATTGCCGTGACTACCGTCCCCCAGAGCCCAGCTTTAAGCCAGCGGTCCTTTTCCATGTCTCCTACGATCCTATTCTGCTCCTGCGCGGATGGATGCCTCAAAGCCTGAATCTCTTACCTTCCGTATCATGTCCTCTACCGAAACTTTTTGTGGATCGTACTCCACACGGGCTTCTGCCCGGCCAAAGCTTACCTCGGCCTTCTCGACACCGTCGAGCCCTTCCAGGGCCCGTTTGACCAAAAACGGTCAGGCGAATCACGTCATTCCATCGATGCGGAGGATGACCTCCTGCACTGATCTGCTCTGCTTTTGCCCAGGTAAGGCCTGAGCTGGCTCTGACGCACCACTTCCCACGCCTTCGCATCCCGCCGCCAGTACGAGCAGGAAAGGGAAAGCGATCATGGCTGCGAGGGCTGTGCGGCGATCCATTTATCCCTCCGCCATCAGAGACCAGAGCGCCTCGGGAAACACAACAAACACCACTTCGATCGCCAGCATTAGCGATGCTACGATTAGCAACACGAGATTGAATTTGGAGCCAACCATATGGCAGCCCAGAGCCTCGCACCGGCGCTTCTCGCGGAAATAGAGGAAGTAGCCCACGCCAACACCGAGAAGTCCGATGGGGACGAGAACCGATCGGAATTGCATGGTCGTCACCATGAACGCCCCGCTCCCGAGACCTAGCAGGATCACCGTAAGCGGCAAGAGGCAACAGAGGGAGGAAAGGAAGGCACCACCAAAGCCGACCAGTCCAGATTTGAGGTCAGAAAATTTCATCAATTCCCTTTTTTACTCTACCATGCCTGCTAAACGTTTTATGTGATACTCAGGCTCTTTAGTGAACTTCTCCACACAACGCGGACAACCGCAAAAGTGAACTTCCTGCCCGGCAATCTTCAACGTGACAACCCGCTCCAGCGGTTTTTCAGCCAAGCAAACCGGGCATACAACCAAATCATCTATTTTCTGGAGGTATTCCTGGGGATTAGTAGTGAATTTTTCGACGCACCCCTCGCAACAGAATAGGTACTCTTCCCCCTTATAAGAGTAAGCGACAGCCTCCTCCTTGCTGATACCCAACCTGACAAGGGAGCAGCCACATGTCGGGCAAATAAGTGTTTTCATCTCTTGGTGAAGCTCCCGGCTGATGCCAATGTTGCCTCCAAGGGTCATTCCACTTTTTCAAGTGCGTAAGCGCCGAATTCGAGGGTCACGCGCTGTTTGAGGCCGTGGCACTCGATGATGTCGCCCGGCTTCACGTCATCGGGCAATATCACCATCTCCTCGCCGACGGCGCAGCTTGCCTTCTTCGCCTCGGTCACCGACCAGACGCCGTCCGTTTCGCTCACCCGGAGCGAAAGGCCAGCTCAGTTGGGGCAGTCGAGGATCTCTCCGCTCCGGATCCCGTCCGGAATCACGATGTCCTGCCCTCACCCCGTACAGAATGCTGTCCGCATCGCTCCTCTCCCTCGGTATTAGCTGATCCCGAGCAGGCGCTCGATCCTCCCTCGATCAAAGCCGACGACAACCTCACCGTCAACAACGGTGACTGGGGTTGCCCGGAACCCTAACTTCAGCAGTTCCTCCAGCGCCTGCTGATCTTCCCGGATATTCTTCTCGACGAATTGCACACCCTTGTGAGAAAGAAACTCTTTCTCTTGGTCGCAGGCACCTCAGCCGGGCTGGGTATAGACGATTACCTCTTTCGCCATGTCATTCCCCTTGTATGATGACAGCACATTGGCAAGCTCCTCCCCTTTGCCATGGCGAGCTTCATCCCGTCGGTGATGCTGGCTCGGAGAGGAGCGAGCCAAAAATTTCCTGGCCAACTTCAAACGCCTCGACCAAAGAAAGTACGACACCATGGGGGTGGCCGTTGGCCTGCCGCCAGGCTTGGAGGTGCTCATGGATGCAGAAGAAACTGATGTTCGGACAACGAGATTGGGCCACGGGACAACAGTCATCTTCGGATTCAGGAAACCACACAACGATTTCGGAAGGGTGATATTGACTCAAGTTATCGGGATGCGCCTGAACCTCCACCTTAGACTCGCAGAGGGCACAGCGAGACGAGATTCCCGCTGTCTCTGCCAGCATGGCCGGTATCCCAAGGGCGTCCACAGCACACAAGGCAAAAACCTCCCGACTCGTGAGGCGGACCCGGTGCGGAGTGGGAACAGAAGAGAAGGGGTACGCAACCAAAACTGTTTCTCCTGTGGAATCGAGGGAGAGCAGGTCCATGGCCATCAGCCGCAAAAGGATCTCCCGAACTTGGACAGAAGAAAGTCCACATTGCTTCGCAAGGGTCACGGTCGCTGGGGTTGTTCCCGAAGCAAAACCCCGTAGGACATGGCGCCGCACTTGGTCCTCCTGAGCACTGAGACGAGCAGCGCTTAGTCGGTCCGCAACGGTCTTCACTCCGTTAGGCAGCCGCACCTTGAATCTCCGCTGACAGCTACCGTTTTTTTTCGATTCGGGTGCAGGCCCAGATATGCTCCGCGTTGTCCGCCACGCGGTAGTACCGATTGCGACCCTGCCGCGTGGTGGTCACGTACCCGCACCAGCTCAAACAGGCCAGATGACTAGAGACGCGTCCCTGGGGAACCTGCAAGAAATCGACTAGCTCCGTTACGTGCCGCTCCCGCTCCAGCAACAGGTCCAGGATCTTGAGGCGGGTAGGGTCACCAAGCCCCCGGAAGAACTTTGCGGTCAGTTGGAGCTGATGGATCTCCTGTCGGGGCAGCACATCACCAAGTGGACTCATAGTAAACCTCCGTTTTGACGAATTAATAATAATATACGGTTTTCCGTATATATTGTCAAAGAAAAAATACCAAAAAATATGGCGGGGCAATGAATGCTGATCAGCTTTGGTCTTTGGGTTGTGGATAGGTTGCGTTTTTGGGTCACGAAAGGGCAGGTCTTGCCGCGCCCTGCATACCCCAAGTCTTTGAAATTACTGATTCTGCTAGGCCTTGTGTGGGATTCGTAATGAGCAGGTTAGACGTTCCGGACGCGGACATTTTTCGCACAGCTGATAAATTACATAACGTCTTTAGGGGGTTAGACCGGACCTTTTGATCGCCAAACAAGAGGGATTTTCGAGGATCTCGCAGGGGGGAGAGAGCGCCCGGACAGGGTATGGAAGGCCCTATCCTCCATAAACACCGGGACGGTTCTTTATCGCGGACCCGCTGTTTATGGCCTTTCTCAGGAGCTTTTCTTTCGTCATTGCCTTTTCCACTCGTGGAAAAGCGGTCGGCGGTCTGCTGTCAGCTATCAGGAGCTTGCAGTCAGCAGTTTGCTATCAGCCGTCAGCAAGAATTCGAAGTCGCTATGTCTCGTCCTCGACCTCGTCCGTCTTCTCCACCTGGTCGAGACCCACCAGTTCCCCTTCTACCTTCTCCGGGACCTCTGCTTCTTCCTTTACTTCCTCCTTTACTTCCTCGGCTTCCGCCTCGCCAGGGGCCACAGCCTCGAGCTCCGGCACCTCCTCTATTTCCGCCTCTTCAGTCACGACCCCCCCAGGGGCGATCTCCCGGAACCACATCGGTTTCACCGCCTCGGCAAAGGCTTCCGCCTGGGTCACTTCCTC
>JAPUFX010000063.1 GCA_027293415.1 Candidatus Methylomirabilota bacterium | reverse complement strand
TTGCCGGTGACCGGGCTGTCGTAGATCAGCGCCGCCTGGTCTCCGCGCCCGCCCTCGATGTGCAGATCGAGCGCGTTATAACAAGTGTTGACTTCGCCACCGGTAAACCAGCGGTAGAACGGCTTGTTGCTGTCGTCGAGGACCTTGTCCCAGTGCTTGATCCAGTGCACATCTTCAGCGGCCTCGGCCCAGAAACTATCCGGATCGCTGAGAGAGCGATCATACACGGACTGAAAATCTCGTTTCGCCATGCTACCCCCGTGGTGTGTGCAGTTTGCCTGCGACGGTGTCGACAATGTCCGGGCCAGAACCGGCATGGCCCCCCTTTGTCCCTAACGTCGGCTACCACACTGCTGGTTAAGACTATAATCAAAGGCTATAGCTATTAGAAGTGTTACTAAAACATACAATCATTGCCATTGCGTCATGAAGGTAAAAATGCTCGGCGCTTCCGAAAGGAAGGGGAGACCTGTGCATGTTTGAATTCACCGGAGAGTTCGAGCGGGCCTTCAACTGGATCTTTCTCGCCGTCACCGGCTTCATTGCCGTCAAGGGCATCCGAACGCGCAACCCGGATGGCGAGGCCGACTTCGTGCATCTGCTTTTCGGCAGCCTGCAGTGCAGGCGGTAAAAATGGGAATGCTCAGGGATGGCAGGTCTTGTAAAAGCACGCTCAATCCCTTGCCAGGACTGGGGTTTTCAACTCACGGAACC
The DNA here is from genome assembly GCA_027293415.1 of Candidatus Methylomirabilota bacterium. Taxonomy (NCBI): domain Bacteria; phylum Methylomirabilota (SeqCode); species Candidatus Methylomirabilota bacterium. The sequence goes on along the minus strand of JAPUFX010000063.1, from coordinate 2,221 downwards.
ATACTTTTCGTAAAAGAGGCTTTTTTTGCCTTGCCAACCTGTACACGATTGAATAACATCCGCCTTCTTAAGTTCAGCTTTTTTAGGACTCGAAGGGAGAAAGGAGACGGGCATGCCGGATAAAGCCATTGAAGTTCTATTGAAAGAGGGGGAGGAAATTTCCTCCCCCCAAGGAATTTAAGCGTTCAGCGCATCCCACCAGCGCGAGGGTTTTTGACAGGGCCAGGAAAGACCCGAAGGCGTTCTGGGCAAAGGCTGCAAAAGAGCTCGATTGGTTCAAACCGTGGAAGCGGGTGCTGGAGTGGAAATGTCCCTGGGCCAAGTGGTTTATCGGGGGCAAGATCAACGCTTCCTATAATTGTCTGGACCGCCACGTTAAGACGGCCCGTAAGAACAAGGCGGCGATCATCTGGGAGGGAGAACCGGGAGACGAGCGGATTCTGACCTACAGAGATGTTTGGCGCGAGGTCAACAAGTTTGCCAATGTCCTCAAGAAGTTAGGGGTAAAGAAGGGGGACCGGGTTGCCGTGTATATGGGGATGATTCCGGAGCTGATCATTGCCATGCATGCCTGTAACCGGATAGGTGCCGTGCATAGTGTCGTCTTTGGCGGGTTTAGTGCCGAATCCCTCAGGGACCGGATCAACGATGCCGAGGCCAGGGTCCTGATCACGGCGGATGGCGGGTACCGACGCGGGGGTATCGTACCTCTCAAACGAAATGCCGACGAAGCCTTAGAGGGAACCCCATCGATCGAGAACGTGGTTGTGGTCAGGCGGGTGGGGGATGCGAGCAAGTCTGAGATGAAAACAGGAAGGGACCATTGGTGGCACGAGCTGATGGAGAATGCCCCTCTATGGTGCAAGCCGGAGGCCATGGACAGTGAGGATATGCTCTACACTCTCTATACTAGCGGAACCACGGGTAAGCCCAAGGGGATCGTCCACACCACAGCGGGTTATCTGGTGGGGGTTTATCTCGCAAACAAGAGGATCTTTGATATGAAAGAGGACGATGTCTTTTGGTGTGCCGCAGATATCGGCTGGGTGACGGGCCACACCCATATTGTCTACGGCCCCATGGCCAATGGGGTGACCCAGGTCGTCTACGAGGGGACCCCGGATTGGCCGGATAAGGATCGGTTCTGGAGGATCGTGGAGAAGTACGGAGTCGTCATATTCTACACGGCCCCGACGGCAATCCGGACCTTCATGCGTTGGGGGGCCGAATACGTAAAGAAGCATGACCTGAGCAGCCTGCGACTTCTCGGCACGGTGGGAGAGCCGATCAACCCGGAGGCCTGGATGTGGGACCACCAGAATATTGGCGGTAAGCGCTGTCCGATCATGGACACCTGGGGCAGACCGAGACGGGGAATCCCTTAGTAACCCCACTGCCGGGCGTGACCTCACTCAAGCCGGCATCTGCCACGAAACCCTTTCCCGGTATAGAGGCCGATATAGTCGACAAGAAGGGGAAATCCGGTCCCCTGGGTGGAGGGGGATATCTCGTACTGACAAAGCCGTGGCCCGCCATGCTGCGTACCATATACGGTGATCCGGATCGATATGTGGAGGAGTACTGGAGTCGGTTTCCGGGCAAATACTTCACCGGTGACGGTGCCAGGCGAGACAAGGACGGATACTTCTGGCTTCTGGGCCGTGTGGACGACGTGATGAACGTGGCCGGCTACAGGATAAGTACCATGGAGGTGGAAAGTGCCCTGGTGGATCATCAGAGCGTGGCCGAGGCTGCGGTTGGTCGGCAAACAGCATGAGGTGAAGGGCCAGGGGATCTGTGCGTTCGTATCGCTGAGGGCAGGGATCGAGAGTTCGCCATCATTGGTAGATGAGCTGAGGGGTCATGTGGCAAAGAAGATCGGGGCCATCGCCCGACCCGATGAGATTCTCTTTGCTGCGGAGCTTCCCAAGACGAGGAGCGGCAAGATCATGCGGCGGCTTCTGCGAGACACCGCCGACGGTCATGCCCTGGGGGATACCACGACGCTGGCGGACCCCGCGGTCGTGGCGAAACTCAAGGAGCAGTACCAAGAGGAATAAGGATCGCAGAGGCGTTCTCTGGTCGGCAAGATCTTGCTTGTGGTCTTACGTTCCTCCCACGGTTAAGGATCTGTTGGCTATCTTGTCATCAGCGATGGGTTGGTAAACAGGGACAAAGTCAGGGAAATCAAGAAAAGCCTTACCGCGCTGCGTGGTCTGTG
>JAPUFX010000062.1 GCA_027293415.1 Candidatus Methylomirabilota bacterium | reverse complement strand
ACTCTCACCAAGGCGCTCAAGCAGCACAACAAGTATTTCCCCCCCGACCCCTCGAGCGCCGATGTGTGTGCTCTTGGGGGGATGCTGGCCACTAACTCTAAAGGTGCGCATTCGGTCAAGTACGGGACGACCAGGGATTACTTGAAATCACTCGAGGTGGTTCTGGCCAGTGGCGACGTCATCCGGACCGAGCCGGTAGATCGGAATGGTTCCAGACTTCAGGCCCTGCTCCAGGACCGGGTCCAGGGCCCGATCTATCAGGGGCTCCTGGATATACTGGCGCGGTTCGGCGGACAGTTAAAGGAGAAGGCCCCGGAGGTGACCAACAACAACTGCGGGTACAACCTTTGGCGTCTTGCCCAGGACGGCACCGTAGACCTGGGCCAGCTCTTCACGGGATCCGAGGGAACACTGGGGATCTTTACCGAGGCCACCTTCCGGATCCTGGATCATCCCCGCCACCGGACCATCGCCCTGCTCAGCTTTGACTCGCTGGAGAAAATGGGGGAGGCGGTGGCGATCCTCCGGGAGCTTCAGCCGAGCATGATCGAGATTCTGGAGCGACAGATGCTTGATCTCAGTCGGCGGCATGATCCCGGGCTTCACCCGTTTCTCCCGGAAGGGGCAGAGGCGGTCCTGATCCTCGAGCACGAAGGAGAGCGCCCGGAGGAGGTCGAGACTCGGATGGCCGCCACCCGAAGGCAACTGGTGGATGAGCACCGTCTCGCCACCGGGATGCTGCTGGCGACGTCAGCGCAGGATCAGGCCAAGATCATCGCGATCCGCAATGTCGCCTCGTCGGTGATCACTCACATGAAGGGCCGCCGCAAACCTCTGATCTTCATCGAAGATGCTGCCGTCCATCCCACGCGCCTGCCGGTCTTCATCGGAAAGATGCGACAGCTCTTAGAGAGGTATGGGGTGACTGCCGGGATATACGGGCATGCCGGGGACGGCAATCTCCACATCCTGCCACTGCTTGATCCGAGGGACACGAAGGACATTGAGATGATCAAGGCCATTGCCGAAGAGGCCCACGAGATCGTCTGGGGTCTCAAGGGAACGATCAGCGCGGAGCATGGCGATGGGCTGTCCCGGACCGGTTACATCGAGAGGCAGTACGGGGGGCTCGAGAAAGCCTTTCGGGAGGTCAAAGCACTGCTCGATCCGAAAGGCATCCTCAACCCCGACAAGATCGTGAGTGATAACCCGCCACCAGTGAACGGGCAGCTCCGGTACGGGCCGGCCTACCGAACGATCGCTGTGGTCACACAGCACCGGTTTCAAGAGGAGGGGAGTTTTACAGCGGCTGTCGAACGATGCATCGGAGTCGGGAACTGCCGGAAGATGCAGGGGACCATGTGTCCGTCGTACATGGTGACGCGCGAGGAGGAGCACTCCACGCGCGGCCGGGCCAATCTCCTCCGAGCTGCCCTATCCGGAGAGCTTCCCCCCGAGAGCTTGAGTGGGCCAGAGCTCTACGGGGCGTTAGACCTGTGCCTCGAGTGTAAGGCCTGTAAGAAAGAGTGCCCCACGAGCGTCGACATGGCCAAGCTCAAGGCGGAGTTCCTCGCACGGTACTACGAGAAGAACGGCACCCCCTTCCGGGCGCGGCTCTTCGCACATGCGGCAGACGTGGGCCGGTGGGGAAGTCGATTGGCTCCCTTGTCGAACTGGGCCGCAGCGATCCCGGGGACGCGATGGCTGCTCGAGAGCCTCGTCGGAATCGACAGGCGACGCCCACTCCCCCCCTTTGCCTCTCTGAGCTTTATCCGGTGGTTCCGCTGGCGGGGGAAGCCGGCGCCAGGCCCGAAGGGACCGGTGGCCCTCTTCCCCGACACCTTTATGAATTATCACTACCCCGAGGTCGGAATGGCGGCGACCAAGCTCTTGGAGGAGTTGGGATATCAAGTCATCCTGGCGGACGTCGGCTGCTGCGGACGGACCTTGATCTCCAAGGGGCTGCTTAGCGAAGCGGCCGATCGCGCCAGGAGCACTATTGATCGGTTATATCACTTCGTGGAGACCGGCGTTCCCATCGTAGGGTGTGAGCCGAGTTGTCTGTTGACGTTTCGGGATGAGCACCTCGACCTGATCGGTTCCCCCGAGGCGGAGTCAGTAGCGCAGCACAGCTTTCTCCTCGAGGAGTTCCTCCTCGAGCGCCACCGTCAGGGTGAGCTTCAGACAGTTTTTCGGAAAACGGAACGACGCGTTCTCTTCCACGGCCACTGCCATCAAAAGGCTGCCGTCGGGACCGGCCCGACGATCGACGCCCTGCACCTGATCCCAGGTCTCACCGTCGAGGAAATCGATGCGGGGTGCTGCGGGATGGCCGGCTCGTTCGGTTTCGAGAAAGAGCATTATGATCTCTCGGTCGCCATCGGCCGACAGCGCCTGTTTCCGGCGATCGAGGAGACCGATGCTCGTGTGGAGATCATTGCCTCGGGGGTATCGTGCCGACAGCAGATCCTGCACGGAACCGGGCGCGTCGCGAGGCACCCGGTAGAACTTTTTTGTGAAGTTCTTGGTACTGTGGATCGGTGACCGTTCACCGCGGAGAGCGATAGTTCGGGGTTGAGGAGGGAACCGGATATGAGCCAGGAACTTGTTCGGGAGACCAAAGGTGGCATTGCCACGATCACCATCAACCGACCGGCGCAGCGGAACGCCATGACCTATGACATGTGGCAGCGCCTTGCCGGTTTTATGGCAGAGCTACAGGCTGACCCTGAGGTGCGGGTGGTTATCCTTCGGGGGGCAGGGGCCCAGTCCTTCTCATCCGGGGCCGACATCGCCGAGTTTGAAGAGCAGCGTAAAAACTCCGCGATGGCCAAAAAGTATCACACCGCGGTCGAGAAGGCCTTCGAAACCGTCGCGCACTGTCCCAAACCGACGATCGCCATGGTTGCCGGGTTTTGTGTGGGGGGCGGACTCGAGCTTGCGACCGCTGCCGATCTGAGGATCGCCGCCGACAACAGCCGGTTTGGGATTCCCACGGCCAAGCTGGGAATATTCATGCCGTATTGGGAAATGTCCCAGCTAGTCCGGCTCGTAGGATCCGGTCGCGTCTTGGACATGCTCCTTACGGCAAAACTGGTTGACGCCGAAGAGGCATTTCGGATCGGCCTAATCTCTCGGCTCGTCCCGGTGGCCGAGATCGAACAGTACACTTATGAGGTGGCGGCTGAAATCGCCGGCTACGCGCCGCTGAGCCATCGCTGGCACAAGCAAGTTTTGGAAATGGTCCTCAGCAACCCCGGCCTCGACGGTCTCATCGCGGAACAGGCAGACCTTCCCTTTACCTGCTTTGACACAGAGGACTTCCAGGAAGGGCGCCGGGCCTTTCTGGAAAAACGCAAGCCAGAGTTTAAAGGACGATGAACCGCGAGCAAGAAGAGGAAAGTCGCATGACGTCGCGCACCCCGCTGGAAGGGGTCGTGGTCCTCGATGTGACCCAGGTGATGGCGGGACCGTTCTGCACCCTGCTCCTGGCCGACATGGGAGCCGATGTCGTCAAAATCGAAAAACCCCAGGGAGGGGATGATTCTCGGACCATGGGTCCCCCCTTTATTCATGGGGAGTCTGCTGCCTTCCTTGCCGTCAACCGGAACAAGCAGAGTGTCGCCCTTAATCTCAAATCGGAGGAGGGTCGCGAGCTCTTTCGATTGCTCGCCAGACGGAGCGATATCCTGGTGGAGAATTTCCGCCCGGGCACCATGGAGGATTTGGATCTCCATTATGAGGCCATTCAAAAGATCAATCCTACCATCGTCTACTGCTCTGTCTCCGGATTCGGCCAGACCGGCCCCTACCGGAGTCGTGGTGGCTTTGATCTGGTTGCCCAAGGGATGAGTGGTCTCATCAGTGTGACCGGACACCCCGGCGGGCCCCCTACGAAGGTAGGAGTACCCATCTCTGATCTCAACGCGGGGATCTATGCCGCCTATGGTATCCTGGCGGCTTACGTCCATCGCCTAAAGACCGGGGAAGGGCAGCACGTCGATACCTCTCTCCTCGAGGGGGCGGTGGCGTATACCTTCTGGGAGTCTTCCATCTACTTCGCCACTGGAGAGGTACCCCAACCCCTGGGATCTGCCCACCGGCTCAACGCGCCCTACCAGGTCTTCGATACGAAGGATGGGGCCATCAGCCTCGGTGCGGCGAATCAGTCCACCTGGGAGAAGCTCTGCGGGGTTCTCGGAAGGCAGGATTTGCTCAACGACTCGCGCTTTCTCACGAATGCCGATCGGGTCCAGAATTACCAGGAACTCGGCGCTCTTCTCCAACCGATCCTTCGTCAGCGGACGACGGCAGAGTGGCTCTCCCTTTTGGAGGGTGCCAGGGTGCCGGCCGGCCCGATCTACAATATGGCCCAGGTTTATGAGGATCCCCAGGTCCGGGACAGGGGCATGCTCGTGGAGCTGGAACATCCGGTGGCTGGGAAGATCAAAAACATCGGCATCCCGGTAAAGCTTTCCCTCACCCCCGGACTGATCCGTCATCCCGCCCCCACTCTGGGCCAACATACTGACGAGGTCTTGCTCTGGATTGGCCTGGATCGATCAGAGATCACCCGCCTGCGTGAGTCCCGCGTCGTTGCCTAGTGTCTGACGATAGGCGACCTTTCAGGAGGAAAGATTCGGGTAATGCATCGCCTTCTACTTCTTATGACCACAGCAACGTACCGGGCCAGTGCATTTCTCGAGGCAGCACGGCGGCTCGATATACCGGTTGTGGTCGGATCCGACCGCGAGCAGGCCTTATCAGCGGCGAATCCCGCTGGGCACCTCACGCTCGACTTCTTGGCGCCGGAGAAGGCAACAGGTGCCATCGTCGAGTTTGCCAAACACTATCCGATCCGGGCCGTGGTCGCTGCCGATGACGATGGAGCGATCCTGGCGGCCATGGCGGCGGCAGCGCTGGGACTACCCCACAGTGGTGTAAACGCGGTCGCCGCCGCCCGGGATAAGCACCGCATGCGTGAGGTCCTGGCAGCGGCCGGCGTCCCTTCGCCCCGTTCCGAGCTTGTTTCCATCGATGAGGATCCTCATGATGTGGCCCGCCGGGTGATCTTCCCTTGCGTGGTCAAGCCCCTGTTTCTGTCTGCCAGCCGCGGGGTGATTCGCGCCGACGATCCGGCCCAGTTCGCCGCCGCCTTCCGGCGGCTCATTGCCATCTTGCGCCGGCCGGAGGTCGCCGCTGAGGGAGGCGCATTAGCGCAGCAGATACTAGTCGAGACCTTCATCCCCGGATCTGAGGTGGCGCTCGAGGGGCTCCTCTCAGAAGGCAAGCTCAGGATGCTGGCCCTCTTCGATAAGCCAGATCCCCTCGACGGCCCGTTCTTTGAAGAGACCATCTATGTCACACCGTCCCGCCTTCCGGCACCATTACAGCAGGCCATTGCCGCGTGCACGGAAGATGCTGTGACAGCACTCGGCCTCCAGCGAGGGCCGGTGCATGCGGAGCTCAGGCTGAATGACCAGGGGCCGTGGATCCTCGAAATCGCCCCCCGCTCCATCGGGGGGCTCTGCTCCCGCGCGCTGCGGTTCGGCGAGGGCATATCCCTGGAGGAGCTGATACTCCGAGACGCCATGGGGCTTGAGGTAGCGTCCCTCCAACGGGAACAGCAGGCCGCCGGTGTGATGATGATCCCCATCCCGCAGGCCGGGATCCTCCGCGAGGTGCGGGGCCAGGACGAGGCCCGACATGTTCGAGGAATCGATGAGATCAGAATCACCATCCCGGTGGGGCAGGAGGTCGTTCCGTTACCGGAAGGGACGAGGTACCTCGGGTTCATCTTTGCTCGTGGCGAGACCCCGGACCGCGTCGAAGCGGCACTGCGGGAAGCGCAGCGGCAACTTACCTTTCACATTGCTCCCCCCACCGATCGCCCGGAAGGGATTGGCGGGTCCTCACGAGAATCTTCCGGTTGACAATGGTCGGCGCTTGAGACTAGGATAGACACGAACAGAGTTTTAGACGGCAGAGAGCCATATTACACCGGATGTGTCCCAGAGACCCCCGGATGTGAACCACGAGGGCGTTATGCCCTATAAGGAGGAAGCGATGCTCACGATCACCGATGCGGCGACAAAGAAGATCCTGGCGCTGATGGAGGCCGAGGGGAAGAATGATCTCGCGCTGCGCTTGGCGGTTGGCGGACGTGGCCCTGGCGGTTTTAAGTACGAGCTCCAGTTCGTGGGGCAAGACGAGAAAGGGGCCGAGGACACCGTGATCGACGTCGGGGGTATCCAGGTGATTGTCGATGCCGACAGCTCACAGAACCTCAAAGGGGTGACGGTCGATTTCGTGGATGGGATGTACGAAAGCGGCTTCAAGATCGACAATCCGAACCCCCTCTGGACCGATGCCAAGGCGCAAGCTGTCCAGGAGGTCATCGATGGCCGGATTAACCCAGGCGTGGCGGCGCATGGCGGGCACGTCTCACTCCTCGAGGTCAAGGACGATATCGCGTACATCGCCCTCGGCGGGGGTTGCCAGGGGTGTGGGATGGCGGACGTGACCCTGAAACAAGGGATCGAGGTGATGATCAAGGAGTCGGTTCCCGAGATTCGCCAGATCATCGACACGACCGACCACGCCTCGGGTAACAACCCGTTCTACCAACCGTCCAAGGGTGGGCAATCTCCCCTCGCGTAACATCTAGCAAAGCGCTATACGAGGGCCCTCGTCCCCCCCGGGGAACGCCGGGGGAGGTGGTCTGCTTTTCCCCTCTCCTGACTATCGGAATGAACCCCTGATGCAGACCGTGCTGATTTCCACATATGAATTGGGGCGGCAGCCCTTCGGGCTAGCCTCCCCGGCCGCCTGGCTCCGACAAGCCGGGGCCCGGGTAACCTGCCTCGACCTCGCGGTGGAGCGCCTGGACGAGGAGGCAATCCGTGCCGCTGGCCTCGTGGCGTTCTATGTCCCGATGCATACGGCGACGCGCATCGCCACCCGGGTTGTCGAGCGGGTTAATACCCTCAATCCCAATGTCCATCTCTGCTTCTACGGGCTTTACGCCTCGATGAACGAAGCCCTGCTGCGAAGTCTCGGCGCGGACACCGTCCTGGGGGGGGAGTTCGAAGAGGGATTGCTGAGCCTGGTAAAGCGGCTGCGAGCCAGCCCGGGGGGGGCAAGAGGGGTTCCACAGGCTGAGCCTCTGGTTTCACTGGCCAAACAACGATTCTTAGTTCCGGATCGGAGTGGTCTTGCGGCGTTATCGAAGTATGCGCAGCTCGAACTCGGAGACGGGCAGAGTCGGACCGTGGGATATACGGAGGCGAGTCGGGGCTGCAAGCATTTGTGTCGCCACTGCCCGGTGGTCCCGGTCTATCAGGGGCAGTTCCGCATCGTCCAGCAGGATGTGGTGTTGGAGGACATCAGAAGACAGGTCGCAGCGGGGGCGCAGCACATCACTTTTGGTGACCCTGACTTTTTTAATGGGATTGGTCATGCTATGGCACTGGTCCAGGCCCTGCACGCGGGACACCCACACCTGACTTATGACGTGACCATCAAGATTGAGCATCTCCTCAAGCATGCGGAGCACCTCGAGGCACTGAAGGACACCGGGTGTCTGTTTGTCACCAGTGCGGTCGAGTCGATCGATGACCGCGTGCTTGCCCTTCTGGACAAGGGGCATACCCGGGAGGATTTTATCCGGGTCGTCCACCTGTGCCAGGAGGTGGGGCTGATTCTGAATCCGACCTTCGTGGCCTTTACCCCGTGGATCTCGGTCGAGGGCTATCAAGATTTGTTGTCGCTCCTGGCAGAGCTCGATCTTATCGATCAGGTCGCTCCCATCCAGCTCGCGATTCGCTTGCTGATTCCGGCAGGTTCACGACTGCTCGAGCTGCCCGAGGTGCGGCAGATGGTGGAGCCGTTTGACGAGGCTGCAATGGTCTATCCCTGGCGACATCCCGAGCCCGGGGTCGACCAGCTCCAGGCGGACGTCCAGGCACTCGTCCACGCGGCTGCAGCGCGCGGGGATAGTCGGCGCGAGATTTTTTCACAGGTCTGGCTGCTGGCCGAGCGGGCGTCAGAAGGCTCCTCCCGCCCGCTGCCACCCACGGCCCAGGCGCCGCCACGGGTAACCATCCCATACCTCACCGAACCGTGGTATTGCTGAGCAGAGCCCACCGAGGAGCAGGTTGCTCCTTTCTAATCCCCGAGCGCTTGGCCCCCTTCCCCATCCTGTGACATTTGGGTAGTGCCCCTCCAACTCACTCCTCCTAAGCACCCCAGGGTTCCGCCAGCCCGGATTATTCACATAGAAGTGAATAATCTGCCC
>JAPUFX010000061.1 GCA_027293415.1 Candidatus Methylomirabilota bacterium | reverse complement strand
CACCATTGAAAAACCACCCCCCCGCCACGTCCACCGGCTCCGTCTCATAGAGAGAGGAAATTCGGAGGAGTCGGATCCCCGGACGCTGCGAGAGCAGTGAGATGGCGTGCTCCAATGTTTCCCGCCGATCCCCCAGGTTTGCCCCGAGACCGAGATAAGCCCGGATCACCCCTCGCGCCTCCGACATCAGCTGCTAGAACGCTGGGACGCTAGAAGGCTGGAACGCTGAGACGCTTGGATGATGGAATGCTGCAACGCTGAAAAGAGGCAGACTGGCTTCCTAGCTGCTGACTGCTGCTACCAGCCGATATTCCCGATCCGTTGCACCGCTTCCCGGATCCGTTCCACCGGAACGGTAAGGGCTGCCCGGATAAACCCTTCGCCATGGGGCCCGAAACCCACTCCCGGCGTAGTGACGATCCCCGTCTCCTGGAGCAGCCGCTTGACCAGCTCGCTTGAGTTATACCCGGGAAGGACCGGAATCCAGACGTAGAAGCTCGCCTGCGGCTTGGTTACATTCCATCCGAGGGCCTTCAAACCCTCCACGAGCGCATCCCGTCGCTCCTGATAGATCTTGCAATGTTCGGCGACGCAGTCCTGGGGACCCCTGAGCGCCTCGATCCCGGCGTACTGAATCGCCTGGAACACGCCGGAATCCAGGTTGGTCTTGATGCGGCCAAGTCCGGCCAGGATCTCTGCACTGCCCACCGCGAACCCGATGCGCCAGCCAGTCATGTTGTAGGTTTTTGAAAGAGAGTGGTACTCGATGGCGACTTCCCTGGCCCCCTCGACGGCCAGAACTGACGGGGGCCGGTAGCCGTCGAAGGCGATCTCGGAATAGGCCGCATCGTGGCAGAGAATGAGATGGTGTTTCCGGGCAAATTCTACCGCCCGCACAAAAAACGCTTCGGGGGCCACCGCCGCGGTCGGATTGTTCGGGTAATTCAGGAAAAGCATCTTGGCCTTTCGAAGGACATCCGTCGGGATCGTCTCGAGATCCGGCAGGAAGCCGTTCGAAGGGTAGAGCGGGAGGGGGTGTGAAATCCCGCCTGCAAAAACCGTGGCCGCGTGATACACCGGATAGCCGGGATCGGGGATCAACACCGTATCGCCACCATCGATGAAGGCAAGCGGAATATGTCCGATTCCCTCCTTGCTCCCAATGAGTGTGAGGACCTCGGTGGCCGGATTAAGGACGACCCCAAAGCGGTCACGATACCACTCGGCCGCCGCCTGCCGGAATACCAGAAGCCCCTCGTAAGTGGGATACCGGTGATTCCGGGGGTCTGCAGTCGACTCGGCCATCCGCTTCACAATATGAGGAGGGGTGGGAAGATCCGGGTCTCCGACCCCCAGATCGATAATATCTAATCCCTGGTCGACCGCCTCTTGCTTGAGACGATCGATCTCTGCAAAGAGGTAAGGAGGGAGCTGTTTGAGCTTGCTCGCATAAGCATACCGTCTCTCCATAGGGCGATTCACCTCCTATGGCTTGCTCAGTATAGATAGCTGATTGTTGAAACGGCTATTTTAGACCGAGGACATCCGCCATGTCGTAGAGTCCCTTCGGGGCCTCGACCACAAACCGAGCCGCACGGAGCCCCCCCCTGGCGAAGTTATCACGGCTGTGGGCCCTGTGGGTGATTTCGACACGCTCCCCCATACCCCCGAAGAGGACGGTGTGTTCCCCCACGATATCGCCTGCACGGATGGTATGGACACCAATCTGCTTTTTGGGCCGCTCGCCTACGATACCTTTCCGGCCGTAAATGCCCACCTGCTCTATGTCCCAACCCAGCGCCTCGGCGATCACCTGGGCCATCTTGAGCGCGGTTCCCGAGGGGGCATCCTTTTTGAAATGATGGTGGGCCTCGGTGATTTCGACCTCGTAATCTTCACCGAGAAAGTGGGCGAGCTCCCTGAGGACTTTGAACAAAACATTGACACCCACGCTCATATTAGGAGAGATAACACAGGACATCTTTGCCGCGAGACCACGGGCCTGTTCCAGCTGTTCCTTGCTCAGGCCCGTGGTTCCTACCACGATGGCGACACCCGCATCGCTCGCCGCTCGGAGATGGGCGATCGAGGCCTCTGGGGCCGTGAAGTCGATGATGACATCGGTACCCGAGATGATTTCAGACAGGCTGTTACCAACCTTGACTCCCAGGGGTCCGATGCCGGCCACCTCTCCCACATCCCGACCGATGGCGGGATGGCCAGGGCGTTCCGTCGCCCCGACGATCTGAAAGTCACCCGCCTCCTTTGCAAGGGCTAGGATTCGCCCCCCCATCCGTCCGGCGGCCCCGGTCACAATTGCCCGAATCATCGCCACCCGCTCCGTGACAAGCTGTCAGCAGTCAACCAGCCTCACGTCAAGAGGCCGTAAGCCGTCATCGCCTTCGCCAACTTTTCCTTGTTCGCATCGGACATCGGCGAGAGCGGCAGCCGGAGCTCCCCGTTCAGCCTCCCCAGAAGCTGCATGGCTGTCTTGACCGGGATCGGATTGGTCTCATAAAACATGGCCTTGCAGAGGGGAAACATGCGTAGGTGGATCTCTCGCGCCCGCTTCCAGTCGCCGTTCAACGCGGCCCGGCTCATCTCCGCCGTCTCTTTCGGGATAATGTTCGCGATGACCGAGATCACCCCCTTGCCCCCGACAGACATGAGCGGCAGCGTCAATGAATCATCGCCAGAGACGACCGTGATCCGGTCCCCGCACTGGTGGATCACGTCCGTCATCTGATCCAACGATCCACTCGCCTCTTTGATCCCCACAACGTTTGGCAGGTCTGCGAGAATCGCCACTGTCTCCGGAAGCATATTCACGCCGGTGCGCCCCGGGATGTTATACAGGATGATCGGGATATCGACCCTTTCCGCCACGGCTCTGTAGTGCGCGATGAGCCCATTTTGGGTCGGCTTGTTGTAATAGGGGCAGACCATCAGTACCCCGTCCGCGCCGGCCTTTTTCGCATGCTCGGTCAATTCGATCGCCTCGGCGGTGGAGTTGGAACCCGTTCCCGCCACCACAGGAACCCGCCCCCCTGCCGCCTTAATGGTAACCTCTACCACCATATTGTGCTCGTCATGGCTCAGGGTGGGAGACTCGCCGGTCGTCCCGCACGGGATGATGGCCTCGGTCCCGTTCTTCACGTGAAACTCCACCAGCTCACGGATCTTGGCCTCATCCACACGTCCGTCTCGAAAGGGTGTGACCATCGCGACCATGGATCCTTGAAAGCTCTTCTTCATCGCCCTCCCCTCCTTCGGTTCATGGTTCACAGTTCGAAGTATGAGGTCCAAAGTCCAATGTCCCCAAAATTTCGAATTTCGAAATTCGAATTTCGAAATTGTGCGGTCATCGCTCTATAGATCGTCGGGAATGTTCTCTCCTCGAATGAGATCTTCGTAGCGTTCTCGTGCCCGGATCACGAAGTGGCGGTCCTCCTTGACCAAGACCTCGGCCGCCCGTGGTCGCGCGTTATAGTTCGACGCCATCGCAAATCCGTACGCCCCCGCACTCATCACGGCCAGGAGCTCTCCGGGCTCCACCATGCTGAGTTCCCGATCCTTGGCTAAAAAGTCTCCTGATTCACAGATCGGCCCGACCACATCTGCAGTGATCTGCTCCCGTCCCTTGTGCTGTTGGACCGGCTGGATGGCGTGGTAGGAGTCATACAAGCAGGGGCGGATCAGGTCATTCATTCCCGCGTCGACGATGACAAAATTCTTCGTCGGGGTTTGCTTCGTGTACAGCACCCGGGTCACCAGGATCCCGGCATTTCCCGCGATCACCCGTCCCGGCTCAAAAATAACGGTACAGCCAATGGTCTTCAGGATTGGGGTGATCGCTTGGGCCATCTCCGTCGGGTGCGGCGGCGTCTCATCACTGTACGGAATCCCGAGGCCTCCACCCATGTCAAGATAGCGAATATCGATGGGAAGCTTCCGAAGTTCCTCGATCAATTCGGCCGTACGTCGCAGGCTATCCACGAAGGGGCTTAGTTCGGTGATCTGCGAACCGATGTGTTGATGGATCCCGACGATCTGGATGTGCGATAAGGTCCGTGCGAGCCGGTATTCTTCGAGGGCCAAGGAGATGTCGATACCGAACTTGCTCTTCTTGAGCCCGGTCGAGATGTACGGATGCGTTTTGGGATCCACATCGGGATTCACGCGGAGCGCCACGCGGGCCACCGTCCCCATCTCTCCTGCCACTTGGTTGAGTAGGCGCAGCTCTTGGGAGGACTCGACATTAAACATGAGGATGTCCGCCTTGAGGGCCTCTCCCATCTCCTCCCGGAGTTTCCCGACTCCAGCGAAAACGATGCGCTCGGGTGGGATACTGGCGCACAGCGCCCGGAAGAGCTCTCCACCAGATACGACGTCCGCTCCTCCTCCCATGGTGGCGAAGAGCTTCAGAATGGCCAGGTTAGAGTTGGCCTTGGCGGCAAAACAGATCAGGTGGGGAATGTCCCGGAAGGCTTCACTAAAAACGCGAAAGTGACGGGTGAGCGTGGCGTGGCTGTACAAATAAAAGGGGGTCCCGACCTCCCCCGCAAGGGCTGTGATGGGGACCTCCTCACAGTAGAGGTCTTCACCCCGATAGTGAAAATGGTGCATTGGTGAATGCCTCCTGAGGGGGTGGGATGATGCCGTCGTAACACAACTCTTCTCGACCTGTCAAAGGGAAAGTAGAGTACACACTACCCCCCGCGTGCCGGCGTTCTACATTGCAGGCAGACAGGGGACCGGGTGGGTGGCTCAGATAGCCGAGTGGAGGGGATCGTAATGCGTTAAAGGCGCGTCGGCGGCGCAGGTGCGGCACGCCGCTCGTGGCACATTTAGTTCAGTGTTGTCCTGGAGCTTGTGGCCGGCAAAAGCGAGTCTACCCCAGCCGTCTTCCGCCACTCCCATTCGGATTCGCTACCGGCGGTGGGATGGCGGAACCAGGGGACCGGCACTTGCCTCGATAGGACCGTGAGTTGCGCGGGACTGATCTGCTTATCGGCAAGCCGCAAGATCGGCCTGCCGTCTGCCATCACGTCCAGCGAAGCCCGGTGCATCATGTTCTTGTCAAAGAGCCGCAGCCCAGAGTCACCATCAGCCCGCGCCGTAAGTACGGATCTGGTTCTCCCGTCCCTGTCTAAGAGACTGATCCTCCGTGGTCCGTCCGGAAGCACACTCAAGGCCACGCCAGGTTTCCCGTCCTTGTCGTTTAGTAACAGGACCGAGGCACCATCGATGAAGCCCAACTCGGCACGAATGCTGCCGTTCGTATCTCGAAGGACAAACCTCTCCGCCTCGAGCACCTTGCCGAACTTCGTCGGTGTGGCTTGGGCCAGAATAACCATGGCCGCGACCACGGCCAGGGTCACCGTTACCATCCACTGCCACCGTCGGTTCTCCCGCTCCACCGCCTCCATGCGCCGTTCCAGGGCTCCCATCGTTGGCTCATTCATCTCGATCCCCCTCCTTTTGACGCCCCTGTGCGGCGTGTTTGATTGAATTCCTCCGAGCGGCCCTCTCTCCTCTCAAGCCCAAAACTCTGTTTTAAAGATGAAGGCACACTATAAAATCAGCGCTAACCATCTGTCAATATGCAGTTTTTTCATACATGGCTGGGCTAAGGAAGCCGCCAAACCGCCGCGAGTATTTCAGGGGGCCTGTTGGCGCAATTGAGGCGGATTAAGGCCTTATGCTGACCCAAAAACATGGCTAACTGAATAAGCTAAATTTTGCTCGACATAATAAGCTAAAAAGGATAGAATACGATAAGTTATAAGATTTTTAGCAGAATAACCTAAAAACCGTACAGCAGAATAACCTAAAAACTGCACAGCAGAATAACCTAAAAACTGCACAGCAGAATAACCTAAAAACTGCACAGCAGAATTAGCGAAAGAGAGCACGACCATGGCAAGACCGCAGGAAAAACTAGCTGATTCCCTTAAAGCTCTGAAAGAGCTTCAAGAGCGTGGTGTGGTTGCCATCCGCTCCGCCGACCTGACCCGCACCCATCGGGAGCGTCTCCTGCAGAACGGGTTCTTGCACGAGGTAATGAAGGGATGGTACATCCCGGCCCGGCCGGATGGGGCTGGCGGGGAAAGTACGGACTGGTATACCTCCTTCTGGGGCTTCTGCGCGGCCTATCTAAACGACCGGTTCGGGACGGAATGGTCCTTATCGCCCGAGCAATCTCTGTCTCTGCATGCTGGCAACCGGGCGGTGCCGCACCAACTGCTCGTCCGCTCGCCGAAGGCGGGCAACGAGGTCACGAAACTACCACACGAGACCTCCCTGCTCGATGTCCGAGCTGCCTTGCCGCCGGAAGGACAACGGGAAGAGAAAGAAGGTCTGCGCCTGTTCTCTTTGGCGGCCGCGCTGATCGCCTGTGCTCCGGGATACTTTCCGCAAAACCCTACCGATGCGCGCGCCGCGCTCGCCATGGTGCGTGATGCTTCGGACGTCCTAGCCCTGCTCCTGGCCGGCGGCCACAGTGCGCTGGGGGGTCGTCTTGCGGGCGCCTTCCGAAATGTCGGACGCACACGCATCGCCGACGAAATCCTCAAGACGATGCGGGCGGCCAGCTATGACGTGCGCGAGAATGATCCATTCAGTGACCGACCCACGCTGGCTCTACCCGCGCGCGAACAATCTCCCCACGCTAACCGCGTTCGCCTGATGTGGCAGCAGATGCGGAACACAGTGATGGGGATGTTCCCCGCCGCACCGGGGCCAGTTACCGACATCGATGCGTATTTGGAGGCCGTCGAAGACGTCTATGTCACCGACGCCTACCATTCGCTGTCGATCGAGGGATACCGGGTCAGCCCGGCCCTCATCGAGCGCGTACGCACCGGCGCGTGGAACCCCGATGGTGACGAGAATGACCACGAACGTCTCAACGCACTTGCGGCGCGCGGTTATTGGAAGGCCTATGAAGCTGTCGGACAAAGCGTGCGCAAGGTGCTCGAGGGCGATAACCCGGGTGCAGTTGTTGATGCTGACCATGGCGACTGGTACCGGGAGCTCTTTGCACCAAGTGTAACCGCGGGAATCATGAAGCCAGCCGACCTCGCAGGGTACCGCAGCGACCAGGTCTATATCCAGCGCTCGAGGCACGTGCCGCCCCGCCACGAGGCGGTGCGCGATCTTATGCCGGCGTTTTTCGATCTGCTGCGGGAGGAGGAAGAGCCGTCCGTGCGGGTCGTATTGGGTCATTTCGTGTTTGTGTACATCCATCCCTATAAGGACGGCAACGGCCGTATGGGCCGATTTCTGATGAATGTCATGCTCGCCGGCGGCGGCTATCCGTGGACTGTGCTGCCGGTCGAGAAACGCAACGAATACATGGCGGCGCTCGAAGCTGCCAGCATAGAGCAGAACATCGAGCAGTTCGCGGCCTTCCTGGCTCGTCTGGTGGAAGCACGGCTCAAGGGCCACCCCGCGCCCAGAGTACCCGACGAGTAGGCTGCGGGACGGCCTACAACTGGGGCCTTGCGGGGGGACCATTGTGGTAGCAACGTGGTAGCAGGGCGATGGAAGGACCTGATTTGGTGGGACTGGGCGCCGGGAATCTGATTAGCAATTAGCAGGTCAGGCGAATGGTTGAAAAGGTTGCTGACAACTTTTTGGCCGCGCCCGCTCGGGGCACCACTTCGATCTCTGAGGTTGTCGCGGGGGCTTTCTTCGGCTTTGGAGGTCTCGGAGGACTCTTCACACCGCAGGCCGTAAGAATCCACGTGCCAACGAGAAGGAGGATGATGCGGGCGCGCATCCTCATCCCTTTCCTTTTTTGAGTTCGTCCCTCGCCATAAGGATCGCCTCTCGGACCCGTTCAGGAGCCGTCCCGCCCACATTGCCCCGCCGACGGAGAGATGGCTCCAGTGCGATATAATGGTAGAACCCCTCGTCAAAGAGGGAGGAATACCGCAAAAGTTCCTCCAGGGAGAGCTGATCGAGCTGCTTATGATGGTCCAGGCAGTACCGCACGATTTTCCCCACGACCTCATGGGCCTGACGAAAGGGAAGGCCTTTGCTGACCAGATAATCCGCAGCATCGGTGGCATTCAAAAACCCTTCCTCCGTTGCTCGGCGCATCCGTTCGGCATCCACCCGAAGGCCCTGAACCATCGGGGCCAGGACCTGTAGGGTCCCTCGGAGTGTGTCTACCGCATCGAAGACCGGCTCCTTATCCTCCTGAAGGTCTCTGTTATAACTCAATGGAAGCCCCTTCGTGGTGGTGAGAAGCGCGATGAGATCGCCGAAGATCCGACCCGTCTTGCCGCGGGCGAGTTCGGCCACGTCGGGGTTCTTTTTTTGGGGCATGAGACTCGAGCCGGTGGTATACGCCTCGGGGAGATCAACGAAGCCAAACTCCGCGGTCGCCCAGAGGATTATCTCATCGCTGAGGCGGGAAAGATGCATCATGGTGATGCTCGCCCCCGCCAGAAACTCTAGAGCGAAATCCCGGTCCGAAACGGCATCGATGCTGTTTCGGGCCACCTCGGAAAAGCCCAGGTCCTGGGCGAGCTCAGCCCGGTCAATGGGGTAAGCGGTCCCAGCCAACGCCCCAGATCCCAGAGGCATAATGGTGACCCGCGTGAGACAATCTTTGAATCTCGCCACATCGCGGCCGAGCATCTCCACATACGCCATGAGGTGATGGGCCCAGAGCACCGGCTGGGCCCGCTGCAGGTGGGTATAGCCCGGCATGACCACGTCGAGGTGCGTCTCTGCCTGATCCAAAAGGGCTTCCTGAAGCTCACGGATCTCCCCCACGATCTGGCCTATCTCCGTCTTCAGATACAGGCGGAGGTCCAACGCAACCTGCTCGTTTCGGCTGCGGCCGGTGTGGAGTTTGCCACCCAGCTCGCCGACCTTCTCAATCAGCCGATGCTCAATATACATGTGAATGTCTTCGTGCACCGGATCGAGATCTATCTGCCCCTCGTCCAATTTCTTGTGGATCTCTTCCAGCCCTCGAGTAATGCGCCCCCCCTCAACTTCCGTGAGGACGCCAGCCTTCACCAAGGCTTGGGCATAGGCGATAGAGCCCTGAATATCGTACGGGTAGAGACGCCATTCAAAGGGGAGCGAGGCGGTATACTCCTCAACCTTTCGCTCGGTTGGTCCGGCGAACCTCCCACCCCACGGCTTCTTCCTCTTTCCCATCCCTACTTTTTCCCTCGTCGCCGCTGCATGGCTTGCAAACGCAACCTCAAGGCGTTCAATCGGATGAACCCCTCGGCGTCCTTCTGCCGGTAGACCTGATCCTCCTCGAATGTGGCCATCGCAGAATCGTAGAGGGGGGCTGGAGACTTTCTCCCCACTACGGTGCAATTGCCTTTGTAGAGCTTGAGCCGAGCGGTCCCGGTGACGGGCTTCTGGGTTTCGATTATCGTCCGTTGTAGGACTTCCATCTCGGGTGAATACCAGTACCCGTAGTAGACCAGCTCGGCGAAGCGAGGGATCAGCCCATCCCGGAAGTGCATGACCTCCCGATCCATCGTGATCGACTCTACCGCCCGATGGGCGATGTGCAGGATCGTCCCGCCTGGTGTTTCATAGACCCCTCGGGACTTCATCCCCACGTATCGGTTCTCAACGATATCAACCCGGCCGATACCGTTCTTGCCGCCCATCTCGTTCAGCGTGGTGAGCAACTTTGCCGGCGAGAGTTTCCGACCGTTCACTGCCACCGGAAGACCCTCTGTGAACTCGACCTCAACATAGGTCGGCCGGTCAGCGGCCTTTTCAGGGGAAATGGTCAGGGTGAACATCCCTTCGGGCGGCTCTCGCCACGGATCCTCGAGCACACCCCCCTCGAAGCTGATGTGAAAGAGATTCCGATCACTCGAGTAAGGCTTCTCTGGGGTAACAGGGATTGCAATGCCATGTTTTTTGGCATAGGCAATCAGGTCGGAGCGGGACTGCAGATTCCACTCCCGCCATGGGGCAATAATGGTGATGTGCGGATCGAAGGCCAGGTAGGTCAGTTCGAAGCGTACCTGGTCATTTCCTTTCCCGGTGGCCCCGTGGGCGACCGCATTGGCCTTCTCCCGTCGGGCGATCTCTATCTGCCCTTTGGCGATCAGGGGCCGTGCCATAGAGGTGCCGAGCAGGTATCCCCCTTCATACACGGCATTGGCCCTGAGGCAGGGAAAGACAAAATCCCGGACAAACTCTTCTTTACGATCTTCGATGTAGACCCGGGTGGCCCCCGTCTTCAGCGCTTTCTCCTTTACGTCATCGAGCTCCTCCCCCTGGCCCAGATCGGCGCAATAGGCAATGACCTCACACCCGTAGGTCTCGATGAGCCAGTGCAGGATCACCGACGTATCAAGCCCACCACTGTACGCCAACACAACTTTCTTGATCTTTGCCGCCACGCTCCCTGTTTTCCTCACCTGTTCCACCCGGACACAAGGCTCAGCCCATCACGATTCGTCTCCCAAGAGCTTGACCAGGATTGCCTTCTGCAGATGAAGCCGGTTTTCCGCCTGGTCTAGGATGATGGAGTGTAGCCCATCCATCACCTCATCGGTGATCTCTTCCCCCCGATGGGCCGGCAAGCAGTGCATCACCTGCACATCCTTCTGCGCCAAGTTTACAAGGCTCTGATTTACCTGGAAGCCCTGAAAATCACGCATCCGCTTGGCTCGCTGCTCCTCGTGGCCCATGCTGGCCCACACATCGGTGTAAAGCACATCCGCCTCACGAGCCGCGCGGGCTGCATCATGGGTTATCTCCAGCACGGCGTAAGTCGCCTCTGACTCCGCCCGCGCCTTGGTGAACACATCGCGGTGGGGTTCGTACCCCTTTGGGCAGGCCACGGTGAAATGGATCCCCATCTTCGCCGCCCCGTACAGCCACGAATTACAGACGTTATTGCCATCCCCAATGAAGGCGACCCGGAGCCCTTTGAGTTTCTCTCTCTTCTCGTGCAAGGTGAAGAGGTCACACAGGACCTGGCAGGGATGTAGCAGATCGGTCAGGCCGTTGATCACGGGGACCGTCGTGTACTGGGCAAGCCGCTCCACCTGCGCGTGCTCGAAGGTACGGGCGACGATCCCATCCACCCAACGTGAGAGATTTCGGGCCCCGTCCTCTACAGTCTCTCGCGCCCCCAACCGGATGTCCTGCGGAGCTAAGTAGATCGCATACCCCCCCAGGTGGGCCATGGCCACCTCGAAGCTCACCCGGGTTCTGAGCGAAGGCTTTTCGAAGATCAAGGCCAAGGTCTTGCCGGACAAGCGGGGATGGGACTTTCCTCGCTTGAGCCGCCGTTTCAAATCGGTGGCCAGGGAGAACAACGCTTCGATCTCCTCTCGCGTAAAATCACGGATGGAGACCAGGTCCCGCTTCACCCTGTCACCTCCGAAAGGGCCGTATCCAAAATATCCACTGCTCGTTGAACCTCTTTCTCACTGACGGTAAGAGGGGGGGCGAAGCGGATCACTTTCTCCCCCGCACTGCTCAACAGGAGCCCCGCATCAAGACATCTTGCCAGCACGGGTCTGACCTCCCGATCGAGTTCCATCCCGACGAGCAACCCCTCTCCTCGGATCGCCTTCACTCCGTGATGGGCATCCTGGATGGACCGAAGCTGATACATGAGTCGCCCGCCCATCTGGGCTGCCCGCTGGGCCAGGTTCTCCTCCAGGATCGTAGTCAGGGTTGCCAGAGCAGCAGTCGTAACCAACGGATTACCCCCGAAGGTTGCAGCATGCGTCCCGGGAGTAAAACTGGCCGCGACCTCTTCCTTGGCCAACATAGCTCCGATGGGGAGTCCCCCGCCAAGTGCCTTTGCTAATACCATGATGTCTGGTTCAACCCCCCAGTGTTCATAGGCAAAGAGCCGACCGGTCCGGCCAATCCCGGTCTGGACCTCGTCAAAGACGAGGAGGGCCCCCGCGCCATCGCACAGCTTCCGCAGCCCCTGAAGATAGCCTTCCGAGGGAACACGGATCCCTCCTTCTCCCTGGATCGGCTCCACCAGAATAGCTGCCGTGTGACCGCCTACGGCCCGCTCAGCCGCCCCCAGATCGTCGAAGGGGACGTATTGGAAGCCTGGGAGGAGGGGCTCGAATCCCTTGTGATATTTGGCCTGAGCCGTCGCAGTCAGGGCGGCGACCGTTCGCCCGTGAAACCCCCCCTCCATCGTGATGATCTCGATCCGCTCGCTGTTCCCCTGCTCCTTGGCGTACTTCCGGGCCAGCTTAATGGCCGCCTCGTTGGCCTCGGCGCCGCTATTGCAAAAGAAGACCCGATCGGCAAAGGAGTGCTCACACAAGAGCTCGGCTAGTCGGATCTGTGGCTCGATGTGATAAAGGTTGCTAACATGGAGGAGCTTTGCCGCCTGGGTCTGGACGGCCCGAACAACGGCCGGATGGCAGTGACCAAGGGCGCAGACGGCAATCCCGGCCACAAAGTCGAGATACTCCTTCCCGGCCACATCCCAGACACGGCAGCCCTCTCCTCTATCGAGGACGACCGGGAATCTGGCATAGGTATCGGCCAAGCACCGGCCCGCTCTGGCGATTAATCCCTCTGCTCTAGTCATTCTGGTCAGCAACTCCGGGAGGGCTCAGAGAGTGGGGCTTCCCCGACGGAACAATTCCACAGGTCGGTAGGGCGAAACCCCGCGCTTCCGCGCCGAACATATCATGTCATGTAGCATCAGGACGGCCACCCCCACCTGCGCTCCGCTCTCCGAAAGCTTTCGGAGCCGCAAACCAGGTTCCGCCGAGTCCAGGCCCAGCTCCCCTCGCCCTCCCGAAGAGACCCCCATTCCCCCGACGAACTTTATTTTGTTCTTCGGTAGCACCTGCAGGCCTCGAGCGACATTGCCGGAAGCGGCGGGGCCCCTCGGCTGGCGACGGCCTGGGACACCGAGGCGCGCTCCGTGCCCACGGTCTGTGCACGGAACGTGAACACGGAGGGACCCAGGCCGTAAGCCGCGGCTCAGGGTCGCCGCGGGAGGCCTGGAGCGAGGGGCCGACGGTGCTGCATAGCTCCGGAGCTGGCGAGCGGAGAGGTGACAGGACCCGTTGGCCACGGAAATTATGGCGCCGCCGAGGAAGGTCCCTCCGAGCTCTTGACTCACCGCTCACACACCAAAGTCCATTGTCCAACGTCTAACACCACAGAAGACTCAAGACTGACGTTTTCTTTTTGCCGACAGCCGACAGCGGATTGCTGTCTGCTGATTGCTGACCGCTGCCCTTCTACGCGTAGACTTCGGTCCCAACCCCCTCAGCGGTGAAGAGCTCC
Organism: Candidatus Methylomirabilota bacterium; assembly: GCA_027293415.1. Lineage (NCBI taxonomy): Bacteria > Methylomirabilota (SeqCode) > Candidatus Methylomirabilota bacterium. The sequence goes on along the minus strand of JAPUFX010000061.1, from coordinate 17,094 downwards.
AAAAGCAGGGCGTGGGGGATCGTCCCATTGATGATATGGGTCTTGTGGACTTCAGCTTCCAAGGCCCGAAGGCACGCCTTCACCTTGGGGATCATCCCTTTCGAGATCACCTGTTCCTCCACGAGCTTTTCGACTTCATCCCGACCGAGGCTGGAGTACAGCCGTCCCTCCCGGTCCAAGATTCCATCAGTGTCGGTAAGCAGGATCAGTTTCTCTGCCGCAAGGGCCGCCGCGATCTCTCCTGCGGCCAAATCGGCGTTAATGTTGTACGTGATCCCGTCCATATCCACACCGGTCGGGGCGATCACCGGGATAAAGCCCTCCTCTTCGAGGGACCGGACTACCTTCGGGTTCACGGCAACAATGTCTCCCACGAGTCCCAAGTCTACGAGCTCAGTATCTCCCTCTTTACCCTTCCTCGGTTTGGCCTTGCGGGCCCTAATAAAATTCCCATCTTTCCCGGACAGTCCCACCGCCGCCCCACCGCTGCGATTGATGAGACCGACGATCTCCTGGTTGATGCTTCCCACCATGACGGTCTCCACGATGCGCATGGTCTCGGGATCGGTCACCCGGAGTCCGTCGATAAAGGTGGAGGTCAGTCCGGCCTTGGCCATGGCATCGCCGATCTGGGGACCGCCGCCGTGGACGATCACCGGACGCATCCCGACGTACCGCATCAGGACGACGTCCTGCGCCACCTCCATCTTCAGTTTTTCTTCAACCATCGCGGCCCCGCCATACTTGACCACGACAGTCTTTCCGAAGAAGGCCCGAATATAGGGGAGGGCCTCGATGAGGATCTGGGCCTTGGCCGCTGACGAATCGATTCGCGGTTCTGTCACGCTCCTTCTCCGCCGCGGGTGTGAGGTGTTGGGTATTCGGTGTTGGATCTTGGGTTGATTGCGTTCGTTGGGTTTATTGGGTTCATTCGGGTTATTGGGTTTGTTGGGTTTATTGCGTTTTCGAGCGTTCCAGCATCCCAGCGTCCTAGCCTTCGAGCTACAGACAGCTGACAGCTAAACTTACAGGATATACCGGCTCAAATCTTGATCCCGGACGATGTCTTGGAGCTTGTCCCGGACATAGGCGGAATTGATCTCCACCTTGACCCCATCCATGTGCGGGGCCTCAAAGGAAACATCCTCGAGGAACCGTTCCATGATGGTGTAGAGCCGTCTAGCTCCGATGTTTTCGGTCGCGTCGTTCACCGCGCTGGCAATACTGGCAATTTCCTCGATTGCATCGGAGGTAAAGCTCAAGTCTACGCCCTCGGTCGCCAAGAGGGCGGTGTACTGCTTGATGAGGGCGTTCTGGGGCTCGGTCAGGATCCGGATAAAGTCCTCCTTGGTGAGGCTGTTCAATTCTACCCGCAGGGGAAAACGACCCTGCATCTCTGGGATCAAGTCCGCCGGCTTCGAGACGTGGAAGGCCCCAGCCGCGATGAAGAGGATATGGTCGGTCCGGACCATCCCGTGCTTTGTACTGATCGTCGACCCCTCCACGATTGGCAGAAGATCTCGCTGTACCCCTTCCCGGGAGACGTCAGGACCGTATGCTCGCTCCCGCCCCGTGATCTTGTCGATCTCGTCCAAGAAGACGATCCCGGAGTTCTCCGCCCGCCGAATTGCTTCGGCGAGCACCTCATCCATGTCAATCAGTTTCTGGGCCTCTTCCTGAGCCAGGATTCGTCGCGCCTCCATGACCTTGACTCTTCGACGTTTCATACGGTGTGGGAGGAGGTTGTCGAGCATGTCCCGCAGCTGATCCATCCCCTCTACCCCTGCCCCCGGGACAACCTCGACCATGGGCAGCGTCCGGTCCCGGATCTCAATCTCCACAATTCGATCATCCAGCTTCCCCTCCCGTAGCATAGTGCGGAATTTTTCCCGGGTTTCTTGAGGAGCAGCCTGGGGTGTCTCAAACCCAACCGGTTGCGCACCTGCCCTGCCTGGGGGGACGAGGAGATCAAGGAGTCGCTCCTCAGCCAACTCGGCCGCCCGCTCTCCCACCGCAGCCGTCCGCTCACCCTTAACCATGTTGACCGCAATGTCGGTCAGATCCCGGATGATGGAGTCCACATCCCGTCCCACATAGCCAACCTCGGTGAACTTGGACGCTTCGACCTTCAGGAAGGGGGCCTCGGCCAACTTGGCCAGTCGCCGGGCAATCTCGGTTTTCCCAACGCCGGTGGGACCGATCATGATGATGTTCTTGGGCGCCACCTCGTCCCGGAGTTCCGGAGGCAGCTTCTGCCGCCGCCACCGATTGCGTACCGCGATGGCGACCGCCTTCTTTGCCGCGTTTTGGCCGATGATGTATCTATCCAGCTCGGCCACAATCTGTCTGGGTGTCAGCTGTTCCATCGGACCGTCCCGTTCCCTACTGTTCTCCCTGGATGCTCAGAGCTCCTCGATAGTGATCTCGTCATTACTATACACGGACAGCTGGGCTGCGATTCGCATCGACTCCCGCATGATGTTTTTCAGGTCGAGATCGGAAAATTTCACCAACGCCCGTGCAGCCGCTGCCGCATAGGGACCGCCTGAGCCGATCCCAATAACTCCGTCATCCGGCTCGATGACGTCCCCGGTTCCCGAGATCATGAAGGAGTGCTCCTTGTCCACCACGGCCAGAAGGGCCTCCAGCCGCCGGAGTACCCGATCGGTCCGCCAGTCCTTGGCCAACTCCACGGCAGCACGAGGCAAGTGTCCGTGGTACTCCTCCAACTTCCCCTCGAGCTTGGCGAAAAGGGCAAAGGCATCGGCGGCTGCACCAGCGAAACCCACGACGACCTGGTTATTGTACATTCGCCGGACCTTCCTGGCCGTGTGCTTCATGACCGTCTCACCCAAAGAGACTTGGCCATCCCCAGCCACCGCTACACGCCCCTGGTGGCGGACCGAGAGAATCGTCGTCCCCCGTATGGTTAGCTTACGCGTCATCGTTGAAGGTGTCACGTCGAGTGTTCATGATTCATGGTTCATAGTCCAACGTCCGACGGCGCCAAGAGCGAGGAGGGGGTTCCTTCCGAGGCAGGTCCAAAATTTCGAAATTCGAATTTCGAAATTCGAAATGTCCAGGGTCGTTGGTCTTCGGTCCTCGGTCCTCCTCTCTCTGAACCCCTAACTCTCAGCTCTCAACCCTCAACTCTCAACCCTCAGCTCTCAACTCTCAACCCTCAGCCTGCCCTGAGCCCCGTCGAAGGGCTCTCAACCCTCAACTCTGAACTCTCATGCCTTCGGGTGCGCCTTATCGTAGACCGCCATAAGTTGATCCAGATTCACATGCGTATAGCGCTGGGTTGTGGTGAGACTGGCATGCCCGAGCAGCTCTTGGATCACCCGGAGGTCTGCACCCGCCTGCAGCATATGGCTGGCAAAGCTATGCCGAAGCCCGTGGGGTGTGATGGCCTTGCCCATGCCACTCCTCCGGAGGTACTTCTCGAGGAGCAGCTCTACACCCCGCGGGGTGAGACATCCACCCCGGTGATTGAGAAAAAGCGGACCCCGGTAGGCCCCAAACTTCCCTCTCCTCAGCGTGTCTCTGGCAGCTAGGTAAGCTGCCAACGCCTCTGCTGCGGGCCGGCCGATCGGGACAATCCGCTCCTTATTTCCCTTTCCCATGACTTTCACCAAGCGCTGTTCCAGGTCCAGATCGTCAACCGTGAGGCCAGTGAGCTCACCCAACCGGATCCCCGAGGCGTAGAAGAGCTCTAGAATTGCCCGGTCCCGGAGGGCAAGCGGGTCGTCGCCCTGGGGCGTGGCCAAGAGCTGGAAGGCCTGATCCACCGTGAGATGCGGAGGCAGCGGTTTGGGAAGCTTGGGAGTGGTCACCAATGCGGCGGGATTCCAGCTGAGCCACCCTCGACGGCAGCAGAATTGGAAAAATGACCGCAACGATGCCACCTTGCGAGCGACCGTCACCGGAGTGAGCCCTCGACGTCGCAGCGAGGCCATAAACGCTCGTACCGTGAGCGGATCAACCCGGTCTAGGCTCGCCGCCTCGGGTGCCTCTGGGTAGACCTGGTGGAGAAAGTCGAGGAACTGCAACAGGTCAATCCGGTAATTGCGCACGGTATGAGGGGAAGATCCTTCCCCCTCAAGCTCACGCAGGTACTGTTCCATGAGGTCCTTCACTACCACCCCCATAGCGATTGAGGGGATAGCCTGTGCCGCTATCCCCTCGGTCTTGCACGATACGGCCTGGTGCGGAAAAGATCAAGAAAAAATTCGGGTCCAGGTCTCCATGGCTCGTAGGGACCGGTGGGCCAAGGCGGCATGGCGCTCTCGCCTGTCGCGAACCCTGGCTTCGAGAGGAGGGATGAGACCGAAGTTAGCATTCATCGGCTGGAATCGGGAGGGATCTGTCGAAGTGACATAACGCAGAAGTGACCCCAACATCGTTTCGTCCGGGGGGCTCACGGGCTCCAGGCCCTGGGCGAGCCGAGCCGCATTGATCCCCGCCAAGAGTCCAGACGCTATCGACTCGAGATACCCTTCCACCCCAATGAGCTGCCCTGCAATGAACAGCTCCTTGTCCCCCTTGAACTGCAGCGTCGGTTCAAGCAGAAGCGGGGCGGGGACGTAAGTGTTTCGATGGAGGCTGCCATAGCGGAAGAACTCTGCGTGCTCCAGGCCCGGGATCATCCGGAAGACTCGCTGCTGTTCCGCGCGACGGAGACGGGTCTGAAAGCCGACCATGTTGACCATCTGGCCCGTCTTGTCCTCCTGGCGAAGCTGCACCACCGCACAGGATCGCCGCCCCGTCCGGGGATCGGTCAAGCCCACCGGTTTCAGGGGGCCATACACGAGCGTCTCCTTGCCCCGCCGGGCGAGCTCCTCGATCGGGAGGCATCCCTCAAAGAAGGAGGCCTCCTCCAGGTCCTCAAAGTCGTGGAGGGGATAGAGCTCTGCGGTCACCAGGACCTCCCAGAAGGCCCCATACTCCTCGTCAGTCATGGGGCAGTTCCAGTAATCCTCACCCCCCTTGCCATAGCGCGAGGCCGCGAAGACCTTTTCCCGATCAATTGACTCGGTCGCTAAAATGGGCGAGATCGCGTCATAGAAATAGAGGAGTCGAGCGCCAGATCCGGAGTACACATCCAGGGCCTGCTCATCCAGATACGCCTTGAAAAGATCACGGAGGCTCTCGGCGAGCGGGTTCGAGGTTAAAGGACCGGTGGCGATGATCAGGGGCCGCTCGGCAGGCACTTCCGTGACCTCTTCCCGTTGGAGCTGGATCAGCGGGTGGCCTGTGATCCGGCGGGTGACCTCTTGGGCGAACGCGGTCCGGTCCACGGCCAGCGCGGTACCCGCCGGGACGGCATGTGCCCTGGCTGCCTGCTGAATAACGGAGTCTAACCGGTCGACTTCCGCGTGGAGCAAACCCGACGCACTGCCGACCTGTTGCGACTTCAAGGAATTGCTACAGACCAGCTCGGCCAGCAGATCCGTCTGATGCGCCGGGGTACGGGCAGTAGGTCGCATCTCGACGAGGCGCACCGGGACGCCCCGGTTGGCCGCCTGCCAGGCTGCTTCTGCGCCGGCCAATCCGCCGCCGACGACGGTTACGCACGGGTTGGAACTCATGGAGGAGATTATGCCGCGGGCTTGCGGTAATTGCAACCCTCGCCAACGCACCGGAGTTCTCGACCCTGGCGCGTTCGCCGCTCCACGAGGAAGGGGGCGCCACATTCGGGGCAGGGTTCGGCAATCGGGCGCTGCCAGAGGACGAAGGTACACTCAGGATATTTTGTGCAGCCGTAAAAGGCTCTCCCCTTTTTGGACCGGCGCTGAGTCAGAGGGGCATTACAACGCGGGCATTTAACATCGAGGGGGAGCGATCGTACGGTTCGGCATTTCGGATATGCCGAGCACGCGAGGAAACGGCCGTACCGGCCGTGGCGGATTACCATCTGGGCACCGCAGGTCTCACATTTCTCGTCGCTGGGCTCTGTGGCCGCTCCCTCCTTTCGATCGGGACTGAGGACATACCGACACTCGGGATAGCCGGAGCAGGCCCAGAAGAGTCCGTAGCGGCCCTTCTTCAGCACCATCGGTTTGCCGCATTCATCACAAACCCGTTCCTCCTCGCCCGTTGACCGATCACCGTTGACCGCCTCTGCACTCTCCTCACCTCGGTCGTCGGTCGTCGGTCCGCGGTCGGCGGCGTGCACGAGTTCGCGGGTGTTCTTACACTCGGGGTAGGCTGAGCAGGCCAAGAACTTCCCGAATCGACCCCAGCGAATGACCATGTGGCTTCCGCACTTTTCACACGTCTCCTCGGTCTTCTCTTCGAGGGCTTTGAGATTCTCCATGCCGGTCTTGGCCTCCTCCAGCCACCCGGAAAAGGCCCCATAAAAGCGCCGCATCTCCTCTAGCCAGTCGGCCTTCCCCTCCTCAATTTCGTCAAGGACCAACTCCATCCTGGCGGTGAACTCATGATCCATGATGCGAGGAAAGCTCTTGACGAGAAGATCCACTACCACCTCACCTATCTCTGTCGGCCTGAACTTTCCTTTGTCTTTCTCCACGTAGTCCCGATTCTGGATGACCTGCAAGATGGTAGCGTAGGTACTGGGCCGGCCAATTCCATTCTCCTCCAACTCTTTGACCAAGGTCGCCTCGGTGTACCTGGGCGGTGGCTGGGTGAAATGTTGCTTGGGATCGAGCAACCGCAACTCGAGCACCTCTCCCTCCTGAAGGGGGGGCAACGTCATCTCCCCATCATTCTCGCCGTTGGTGTCTGTTTCCTGTCCCTCCTCTGCTCGTGGCTTGACCCCTTCATCGGTTCCCTCGACATAGAGTCGCATGAAGCCTTGAAAGCGCGTGACGCGTCCCGTGGCCCGGAAAAGGAACCGACCCGCCTCCACATCGATCGTGGTCACGTCGAAGAGGGCCGGAGGCATCTGCGAGGCGACGAAACGGTTCCAGATCAAAGTGTAGAGGCTGAGCTGATCTCTCGTGAGGTAGGGGGCCACAGCGCTCGGATCCCGATAGACCGAGGTAGGTCGGATGGCCTCGTGGGCCTCCTGGGCCGCCTTGGCGCTCTTATATACGGGGGGGCGTTCGGGGACGTACTCCGCACCAAACCGTTCGGTGATGTAGTTGCGGGCCTCTCCCACCGCCTCGGTCGAAACCCGCGTGGAGTCGGTCCGCATGTATGTGATCAACCCAACCGCACCCTCTTTTCCCACCTCGATTCCCTCGTAGAGTTGCTGGGCAATCATCATGGCCCGCCGGGCAGTCATGCGGAGCTTCCGGACCGCCTCTTGCTGAAGTTTCGACGTGGTAAAGGGAGGAACGGGATAGCGACGCCGCTCGCGGGTGCTGACCCCTTTCACCCAGAAGCGTTGCTGCTCGAACTCGCGGAGGAGGGTCTGAGCTTCGTCCTCGGTGTGAACTTCGACCTTCCCTCCATTGATCTTGAAGAGCCGGACCCGAAACTCCGGCGGCGCGCCTGCGGCCAAGAGGGCCTCGATGGTCCAGTACTCCTGCGAAACAAAGGCGCGAATCTCGCGCTCGCGATCGACGACCAGACGAAGCGCCACCGATTGGACCCGGCCCGCACTCAGCCCCCGTCGAACCTTTTCCCACAGGAGGGGGCTCACCTGATATCCCACCAGACGGTCAAGAATGCGGCGCGCCTGCTGGGCGTCTACCTTTCTTTCATCGAGGGAGCCAGGATGGGCAAATGCTTCTTGGACGGCCCGCTTGGTCACCTCATGGAAGATCACCCGACGCACCGCCTTCTTCGGGGGTTTCAGTTCCTGGACGAGATGCCACCCGATGGCCTCGCCTTCTCGATCTGGATCGGTGGCCAGGAAGACGGCCTGAGCGCCCCGGGCGGCCTTACGAAGATCCTCTAAGACCTTTTCCCGTCCTTTGACTACCTGGAACTGGGTCTTGAAGTCCCGGTTGACATCCACCGCGAGGCGATTGCGAGGCAGATCGCGGACATGGCCATACGACGCCTTGACCACATACCCTTTCCCCAGAAACTTGCTCAGGGTTTTGGCCTTGGCCGGCGATTCCACGATGACCAGTGATTTTGCCACTGCTACCTCACTCCGTAGAATTCAGCATTGAGAATGCAGAATTCAGATTCTTAACTCCCGACGCCTCTCGTGTATCCCCAATTCTTAATTCTGAATTCCTCATTCTTCATTCTACATTCCTACTCGGACAAAGGTCTTGCCGGACAGTTGCTTCACCCAGCCCTTCATCTCCAGCGAGAGGAGAGAGATGGCGACGGTCGGAGCAGAGAGTTTGGCCCCAACGATGATGGCATCGATATGGATCGGCTCTTCTCCGAGCACCTGAAGAACCCGACCCTCCTCTCCTTCCACAGGAGGCAAGGGCGGCATTGGAGGCACGTCTTGCGCGTACGGTGCCCCCAATTCCTCCACCACGTCTTCCCATCCTTCGGTGAGCTTGGCCCCGGATTTGATAAGCCGGTGACACCCCTGGCTCAGCCGGCCCGTGACTTGTCCGGGAACCGCAAAGACCTCCTTCCCCTGTTCCAGGGCGTGATCCGCGGTGATCAGAGCTCCACTATTGACCGCCGCCTCGACCACGACGACGCCAAGGCAGAGTCCACTGATCAACCGGTTGCGCTGGGGGAAGTTCCCCCTGAAGGGAGATGTTCCGAGGGGAAACTCACTCAGCAGGGCGCCCCTTTCCGCGATCGCGTCCCCGAGCTTCCGATGCTCTGCTGGATAGATGATATCTGCCCCCGATCCCAAGACGGCGATGGTTCGCCCACCCGCTCGTAACGCCCCACGATGAGCCGCTGCGTCGATCCCCCTAGCCAATCCGCTCACAATAGTCAGCCCCCGCCTCGCCAACTCGAAAGCGAGGCGATCGGCCACGCCGCGACCGTAGGGTGTGGCGCCTCTGGAGCCCACAATGGCCACCGCCCTCCGATCTCGATCCTCCCAGCTTCCTCGATGGTAGAGGACCGGAGGAGGCTGGGGAATGTCCCGCAGAGGGGCTGGGTACCCTTCCTCGCGGAGTGTCACAAACCGAAGATCCCGACCCGCCATCCGCTTGCGTTCCCGGGCAACCGTCTCCTGCACACGGGAGTCGCGGATCGCCTTCGCCGTGGCCGGACCGACCCCGGGAACAGCCGCGAGAGCCTTGAGTGAAGCCTTCAGGATGCGTTTCGCGGTCCCGAAGTGTTCTAGGAGTATGGCAAAGGTGGCGGGCCCCACATGTGGTACCATGTTGAGTGCCAGCCACGCCTCGCGCTCCTCCATGGCCCCCCCGGATCGGGCATTCACCGTCTCAGCGTAAGGCCTCGAATTATACTCTGGGAGAATCGGGAGTCAAGAGAGACATGCTGGAGCTGTCAGCAGGGGTATTTCGAATTTGCGACTTCGAGTCGTGAGCGCCTCAGCGGTTCGACTATGCTCACCGCCCTGAGCCCGTCGAAGGGTCGAACGATTTCGAATTTTTAGAATCCTGAACTCTGAAATGTCCAAAACAATCCGAAATTCGAAATTCGCAATTCGAAATTGCCCCGATGGGAATTTCGAATTTGCGATTTCGGATTTCGAATTGACGTTCAGAAGTTCAAAGTTCTAAAGCCGAAATATAGTGTCGGAAAATTCGAAATTCGCAATTCGCAATTGCCCTTACTGGTTAGGGCATCTTCCGGAGCAGAACGATCCGCTCGCCCTCCCGCAGAGCGAGGTCGGATCGGGTAACGAGGGCGACTGCCGATTTGGCAGTGGTTCGGACTACGACGAGCTCCCCCCGGTTTATCTCCGCCAAGGAGGTACGCCGACCGGACTGCTTATAGATGGCGAACTCATCGCCAGGGACGATCTGCTCTGCCTGTCCGACATCCACATACACAATGTCTCCCTGTCCCAAGGAGTATGCACCACTCTTAGAGGCCACAATGTATCCCCCGCGACTCAGATTGGTGGGACGGCTCATGCCTCCAAGCGGGACCTCCAATGGCGTTGCCTCTACCAGGGCATCCCCGCGGGTGATGTCTTCACAGCTGTACACAATCCGAGCGCGGGGCGCTGGTCCGGCGGTATCAACGATCTCCACGGTCCCCAAGGTCATCACCTTGATACCCACGCGCCTCCCGGTTACCGGATGCCTGACCTTTCTCGTCGGGCGGATTATCCGGAACCGATCCCCCTTTTGAACCTTCCGTCCCCCCAGATCGACAAAGATCTGGTCCCCCCACGAGAACCGGACATCAAACTCTTCCGCCGACCGGATGATCCGGCCGACCGTATGGATCTCCTGCTTCTCGGCCACGAACCCGCTGCACTCCAGTTCTCCTCGAGGAATGATCTGAAGCGCGGCATGCTCTGGGACCGTGATAGCTTCTTCCGGCCCTTGCAGCTCTACGACCCGAGGCGCCTCCCCTAAGGGAATGACCTCCTCCTCCAGAGGTAGTCCGACTTCAGGTCCAGGAGCGGGCGGCGGCTCGACCCACTCCTCAGGCACCGGGGGAGCCTCCGCCACCGCTTTTGGCGGCCCGGTGAGCCCCGGGATGATCAAGGGATCACCGGGGAATATCAAATCGGGGTTGTTGATAAAGGGATTCTGCTTCCAGACCTTGGGCCAAAGACGAGGGTTGTCGAGAAAACGGTTCGCGATGGCCCACAGCGTATCATGATCCTTGACCAGATAGACCCCCTCAGGGAGGATCTCCTGTTGCTTCCCCTGCTCTTGGGCAGACGCGACCCCCGAGGTGGCGAGTTGCCCGACCAGAAACCAGGTGACCGCCAAAACGCCCAGCGCTACCCCCATCTTCTCTTTCATGACTCTCCTCATCCCGCCCCCCCTTTATGTCACGGCCTTGCCGCTGAAGGGCATCTCTGGAAAAGACCGTTACATAAGCCAGAAGGTTCTAGCATTATAAGGTATTGAATCCTAGTGCAAGCTTTGTGCCTGTTTCTTGACACCCACCGCCTGGCGGCGTCCTCGCATCCGCCATTCATACACCAGGGGGGAGGCAACAAAGACGGAGGAATAGGTCCCCACGACAATCCCGAGCAGCAACGTCAGGGAGAAATCCCGGAGGACCTCACCTCCGAGGAGGAAGAGGGCGAAGATAGCGAGCAGGGTGGTCAGGGAGGTCATGATAGTCCGGCTCAGGACTTGGTTGATGCTGGCATTGATCATCTCGGCCAGCGAGTCCCGTCGTCGGGCCCGAAAGTTTTCCCGAATCCGGTCGAACACCACGACCGTGTCGGTCAACGAATATCCTGCCAGCGTGAGGAGAGCGGTCACGATCAGGAGCGTAATCTCTTTGCCCAGAAGGAAAAAGACCCCCAGGACCACCAGGACATCGTGGAACGTCGCCACGGTGGCTACGATCCCAAACCGGAATTCGAAACGCCAGGCGATGTAGCTCACAATACCCAGCAGCGAAACCAGAATGGCCCAGAGAGCCGCCTGCTGCAGCTCCCGTCCGATGACCGGACCCACCTCATTGGAGCTTTCCACGATGAAGGGGTTTGCGGAAAAGGCCTCCCTCAACTGTTCTTCGATGGCAGCCGCGGTGCCGGCCACCGGCTTCCCAGACGATTTCACCCGGATGAAGAGTCGGCGTCCGCCGACGAACTGCTGCAGTTCACTCTCTGGGAAGCCACTGGCGGCAATCGCCCTCCGGACTTTCGCGAGCTCCACCGGCCGTTCAAAGCGGACCTGCACGGACGTGCCGCCGGCGAAGTCGATCCCAAGATTGGCCCGCCCCCGCACGATCTGGACGGTGGCGAAGACCCCCACGAGGACCATGAGGGTCGAGATCGTGAAGGCCACGCGCCGCATCCCGAGAAAATCGATGTTCGTCTTACCAACAACTTCCATACTGCTCTCGTTGCTCCCGCGTCCCCCAGCGCCTGAGGGCCACCTCAGATACTGAGTCGCTTCATCCCTCGCAGGGTCATCCAGTCAAAGACCACCCTGGTCCCCACGGTGGCCGTAAACAGATTGATCAGGATGCCGATGCCCAAGGTGACGGCAAAGCCCCGGATCGGGCCACTGCCGAAGAGGAAGAGGGCCATGGCCGTGATCAGGGCGGTAATGTGGGAATCGATGATAGTGACCCAGGCCTTGCTATATCCGGTATCGATGGCGGACCGGACCGTCTTCCCGAGTCGCAGCTCTTCCCGGATCCGCTCGAAGATCAGGACGTTACTGTCCACCGCCAGGCCAATGGTGAGCGCGATCCCGGCAATCCCCGGCAGAGTCAGGGTCGCCTGTATCCCCGCCAATATTCCCAGCATCATGACGAGATTGAGGAGAAGGGCTAAGTTGGCAACGACCCCAGCCAGTCGGTAGTAAAAGGTCATCACACTGACCACCAAGATCCCGGCGACGATGCTTGCCTGCACCCCGGCTCGAATAGAGTCCTGGCCCAGGGAGGGCCCAACGGTCAGATTCGCAATCACGTCAACCGGGGCCGGCAAAGCACCTGCCCTGAGGACGATTGCCAGGTCCCGGGCCCCGTCCGGGGTGAACCGACCAGTGATCTGCCCCCGACCGCCCGAGATGCGATTTTGAATCACGGGAGCCGAGTAGACGTTGCCGTCCAGGACGATGGCCAATCGTCGTCCCACATTCTTGCCGGTGACATCTCCAAAGATTCGCGCCCCCGCGCGGTCCAACGCGAACGCGACAACGGGCTCATTGGTATCCGGATCGAACTGCACCCGGGCAGAGGTGAGCACATCACCCGTCAGCACGGTCTTCTTCTCGAGGAGGTACGGGATACGGTCCACCACTCGTCCCTGCGGGTCCAACACCTTTTCATAGAGGATCTCGGCGCCTTCCGGAACCTTTCCCTTGAGGGCTTCCTCCACGATATTCCTGTCCCGGCTCCTTTCATCCACCAGCTTGAACTCGAGCAGAGCGGTCTTCCCGATGAGCTTGATTGCCCGTTCCGGATCCTTGATCCCTGGAAGCTGGACGACGATCCGACGATCCCCCTGTCGCTGGATGAGCGGCTCCCGAACCCCAAACTCATCCACCCGGTTTCGGATCTTCTCGACGTTCTGCTCGACTGCCTGCTCCTGAATCACGGCCACCTCCCGGCCGCTCAGAGTGAGCAGGAACTGGGTCCTTCCCTCCTCGGACCGCGCCATCTCCGGATAGTTCCCTAAGATCCGCTCCACCGCTCCCCGGGCCTTCTCCTCCGTGATCTCGAGAAAAATCTGTCTTGTCCCCCGACGCTCGAGCCGTGCCACGGAGATCCCCTCTTCCTCGACGGCCCCCTGAATCTCTGCCACCCGCCGCTCCACGGCAATCTCGACCGCCTTCTCTACATCCACTTCCAACACGAGATGCATCCCCCCCTGCAGATCCAGTCCTAAACTGATCGGCTCGGGTGGCGGGGCAAAGATAAGAGGTCGCACGTACCTCCACCAGGCCGGGAGCGGGGAAAAGCCCGGGATCGACGGGAGAATGTACAAAAAGGAGAGGAGGGCAGCCACGCCTACCAGGCTTGCCCTCCACGCGAGATGCCGTTTCACTGCATTCGTCCTTTGCGGGCGCCGGTCGCTACCGAGTCAGGGGTCCGGGTAACCGGAAGGTCTAGGAAACCGCCGGGACCTTCTCGCGAGAACCCTGAGATCTTCGCCCACCCTGCACCACCTTGTGGCGCAAGGGTCCGGATCCCGGTATGAAACCTCGCTTCACCTCCACAATGGATGGGTAGGGGCAGTCAAAGCGGTCCGCAATGTGCCGGACTGCTTGTTCCGGCTCGATGGTCTTACCACAGGTGAAGATATCGACCGCTGCGTATTGATACTCTGGCCAGGTATGGATCGAGAGGTGGGATTCGGCGATGACCACAACTCCGCTCACCCCGAATGGTTTGAACTCGTGGAAGGCCACGTCAACGACCGTGGCCTTGCAGGCCTTGGCTGCCGTTACCATGATGTCCCGGACGGCGTCAACCTTTTTGAGTAACTCCGGATTGCACCCGTACAGTTCCACCAAAAGGTGTTTGCCTAATGCCCTCAATTAACTCCCCCCTTTCTTTCGAGACGTCCTGCTCGATCTCACCTCCCACATTGTTCAAACATCCCTTGGCTTATACAACGTTCTGACAAAATTGCAAGAAAAAACTACACCTCCCGTGTGCCGCGAGACACGGGCTGCTCGTCGAGTCCGTGTGCCTGCCGGTATCCATTCAGCCGTCGTTTCCCTGAGGCGTGGGCAAGGACCATAAGTCCCCGTCTGGAAGCCGCCCGTGCTCGGCACAGTTATTGCAAAATTCATGCTCAAAACAGCGAGAGCGCGAAAACGCCGTACGCCGCGCCCGCTGAAGCCGCCGAGCGGCAGAGGCCCGGAGCAATTTCGCAGCGAGACAGAGCATGCGCCGATACCATCGAGCCCAAGAGGCAGGCTACACCCTGATCGAGATCGTGATCGTCGTGATCCTGGTGGGGATCCTCTCCGCCCTGGCCCTGCCCCGGTTCGTCTCCCCCAAGGCAAGCCTCGCCGCGAGGAGGCTCGCCGCGGATATTCAGTATGCCAAAGAGCTGGCCATCCGGCTGCAGACGAAGAGCGGGGTCTTCTTCATGGACAGCAGCACGTACCGCGTCTTCCAGGATGACGATGTCAGCACGGCCGCCTTCGATCCGGTCACGGGAGGGGACTTCGAGGTCTCCATATCCGGGCTCTTCTCGGACGCGACCCTGGACAGCAGTTTCGGCAACACCCTCAAATTCGATGCCCTGGGCACCCCCCTGGACGGCTCCGACGCCAAGCTGACGTCGCCGCCCGCCAACGAGATCACCATCACCTCCGGCGGGGAGACCTGGACCATCACCGTGGAACCAAATACGGGCAAAGTGACGCTGCCATGAAGCCGCTAAGACTCCATCGGGACGAGAGAGGCTTTACCCTGATCGATCTGATCCTCGTCATCATCATCGTGGCGATAGCGATACCCCCGATGTTGACGCTCTTCATCCAGGCGGTAAGCGGGAGTACCTTTGGGGTCACCGTTTCCCGCGCCAATGCCCTGGCCTCGACCTTGCGCGAAGAGATCCAGTCGAAGAAGTGGGATGAAAGCGCTCCGCCACCGAGCCTGATCCTCGGCCCCGAGACTGGGGAGAGCCGTGCGACCTACGACGACGTGGATGACTTCGACGGCCTGGATGAGTCCCCGCCCCGGGACTCACAGGGGGCGATCCTGGCCGGCTTCACCGGCTTCCGACAGCAGGTCTCGGTCTGCTACGTGGCGAACACCGACTTCGACACCTGCATAGGGGGACCCACGATGTATAAGCAGGTCACGGTGACGGTCACCGGCCCAGAGGGGAGAGCCACCCAACTGGCGACGGTGATCGCCAGCTTCTAGCCCGGATTATTCACATAGAAGTGAATAATCTGCCCTCCGGGCTTCGACTCTGCCCCCCGTTTGGGGGGCGTCGCTCAGGGCTAGCCTTGAGCAGGCCGTGGGAGCGGCCAGTCGAAACCTGCCGGTGCGGCCGAGCCCGCACCAGCAGGCGCATTATTCACGAAGACACTCCGTTTCGTGAATAATGCGGGCTAGGCAACAGGGCGGAGTGAAAATTCGTCAACTTTGGGGAGGATGAGGACTAAGGGGAGGAGCAAATTGATGAAGAAATTCGCAATTGGAATGTGGAATTCCGGATTTCGAAATGTGTCCGTCATCAGGAAATTCGAATTCCGAAATTCGAAATTCGAAATCCCCCAACCCGTGAAAGGGAAAGCGGGATTCACCCTCATCGAGATAATTCTGGTGCTGGTTATCATCGGCGTCCTGGCGGGGATCCTCATCGAGCCCTTCCGCCAGGGGGTGAAGAGTTACATAGGCATCGAGACCCGAGCCGACCTGACCTCCCAGGCCCGAGAGGCCACCGTCCGGATAGTCCGAGAGATGCGCAACATCCGGAAGAAGGCCAACGATAAGCCCAACATCACGAGCGCCGATGCCACGAGCATCACCTTCGTGGATAACCAGGGCATTCCCATCAGCTTCTCCCTTTCGGGGAGTACGGTGCTGAGAGATACCAACATCTTAGCCGATAAGGTCTCGAGTCTGGAATTCCGTTATTTCAAAGGGGACAACGCCGCGCTGACGACCTTCCCGCTGAGCGCCGCGGATCTCGACGCAGTGCGGAGGATTCTGGTGATCATGGCCATGCAGGAGGGCACCGAGACGGTGACGATGACCGGCCAGGCTTTCCTGCGAGACCTCAGGGGGCTGTGAGATGACCATGCGGAGGTTGGGCAATGAAAAAGGGGTGAGCCTCATCATGGCGGTGGCGACCCTGTTGATCCTCTCCCTCATGGCGGTCACCGTGGTGTCTCTCGTGGGGACGGAAACTTTCTCCGCCCTCAATCAGACCCAATCACTCCAGACCTTTGATATAGCCGAGGCCGGAGCCCACCGGGCTATCACGTATCTGGGCCTGGAGGCGGGAACCTGCACGGCCATCACGGACGCGAGCCAGTTCACCAATGTCGCCATGGGCCGGGGGACCTTTACCGTCACGGCGACCCACTATAATCCCACATCCACTACCCTCCCCTCGAACATCGACGCCTCCGTCACCGCGATCCCGGTTGGCGATACCGCCAACTTCGCGCCCCATGGAAGGATTCATATCAGGCAGCCGGCGCCCGAAGTAGTAGACACCGTCACCCCGGAAACGAGCTCTAGCAGCCCCATGACGATCTCCCACACCGTCAGCGGGACCGACCGCCTGCTGGTCGTGGGGATCTCGCAAGGCAATCTTAATTCCCCCGTCGCATCGCTCACCTATGGGGGGACACCCCTCACGGTCCTCGGAACCGAAAGCGCCGGCCCACCCAGAATAGAGATGTGGTACCTCCTCGACCCTCCGGTCGGGACAGCAGACGTGGTGGTGACGTTTTCGGGCACTCCGAGCGATGGCGCCGTCGTCGGCGTCATGAACCTCACGAACGTGAACCAGACGACCCCGCTTGGGCCCTTCGTGAGCAACGCGGGTAACGGCACAGCCAGCGTGGATGTGACGTCCGCGGAGGGTGAGCTGGTGATTGACATCCTTGCGAAGGACACCCCAAATTCCCCCGCTGTGGGGTCCGGGCAGACCAAAAAATG
>JAPUFX010000060.1 GCA_027293415.1 Candidatus Methylomirabilota bacterium | reverse complement strand
CCCATCACGCCGCCTCCCCTTCTTCGGGCAAGACAAACCGAATCTTCTGCTCTGCCCAACCTTCGAATACGTCAAAAACTCGTCCCAAATTGATCCCGTCCGCGCCTCCTGCTTTGCTTTGGCATATCGAACAGCGGTGAATTATAAGCCCCCGACTAGCTTCCGCGGGCTTTTGAACTAGGATCACAGTGTAGCATTGAGGGCATTCCCACGACAGAGAAGTAATCTGAGTTGGGTCAATAGTTGTGTACTGCATGATCCCTTTCATCACGCCGCCTCCTCGGTGCCGAAGACAACATCCTCGAGCTTCTTTGCAAGCATGTCCAACAGGACGCTAGTCGATATATCCTCCTCGTCCCTAGGCCACCTGTTTCTTTCTTGACGACTTTTAATTGCTTCGCCATCTTGCATTCTTCCTTATTCCCTGCCCCATCAGCACCACGGCGGCGATCACGGCTATGGCTACATGTCCGGCCTGTTTCAACCGCCGATTCTCCCGCTCCACCCGCTCCAGCCGTCGTGCCAGGGTTTCAATCTCTAGCTCGACCATGGCCTCCTCCTTTCGTGCCATAGCGCTCCTGCTCGCGAGACGCGTGCGCAAAGACTTCTGGCAACCTGTCGATACTCCTCCATAGGACAAATTTTCGCCAGATCACCTGGTTGGTGTCATCCCGGATGACCTCGACTTTGATGCCTCCCGTTGCCCGTGTTGTTCTGATCATCGCCCCCGTTTCCCCTCCATCTCCCTCCCTCTCAAGCTACGGTGCGCTCCAGATGACCCTCCCGTCTTTGCCGATAAAGCGAAGGCGAGGTCCCGTTCCACTTAGTTGGGCCTGGCTCTGCCTCTCCCTATCGATTAAAGCCAACGTTACCGAGCCGTGTTTCGACACGCCGAGCCATGCCAGGTGCTTTCGGTCCACGTCGCGGCCCCTTTCATAGTCATAGAAGTATAGGGCTGGCGTATTATTCGAGAGCACGACCAGCTCGGCTCGTGTCAAGCCATTCTCATCCGCAAGGTGCAGGATCGGCCTGCCGTCGTCCATCACCTGCAAGCCGCCACGATTTATCCCTTTCGAATCCCTCAGGATGAACCGCTGCGCCTCAACCACCTTGCTCCCTGTGGCCTGCCCCATCAGTACCACAGCGGCGATCACGGCCAGGGCCACCACTCCGGCCTGCTTCAACCACCGATTCTCCTGCTCCACCCGATCCAGCCGTCCTGCCAGGGTTTCCATCGTTGGCTCGTTCATCGCGTCATCCCCCCTGTCTTCGCTCAAACAGCGTCTATTCGGCAAGGACCCCTCGCTCTGGCATGGTCCTTGCTCTCCTTCGCCGTGGAGGAAACTTGTGTCTTCCTACACACATGTCCGCGGTTACCCGCGCCTCATGGTCTGGTTACCCGTAGAGTGCACTCTCCTAAGCCAGGAGGCGCGCAAGGTGATCACCGGCAAGACCAACTCCATCAGTCCCGGGGGACTGGGACTGCTGCTGCCCGAGACCGTCCCCCTTAGGACCTCGGTAGTGGTCCAGGTCATGGAGGAAAAACCGCTGCCCGGGCTTGTTGTCTGGCGTGATAGGCCCATGTCAACCGATCTGATAACGAGCGTCCCCCATGGCTTTGCTTTTGATGAGCCGGTCGACGCAGACCGGATACTCCAATGGGGGTTCATCGCAAGAAAACGAGCCCATCCCCGAGTCCGAGTCCAGTTCGATGTGGAGTTCACCGGGGCGGGAAAGGAGCGACATGGCACTTGCCTGAGTCAGAGCAGGGGCGGGATGTTTATTACCACTATGGATGTTCCGCCCACACTAGGGACTGTGACCTTGCTCTCTTTTGAGCTGCACGAGACTTCCCACATGCTGCTGATCCCTGCGCAAGTAGTCTGGGTGGAGATCGGGCCGGGTGTGATCACCGGGATAGGGGTCAAGTTCCTCGCACTCAATCCCTCAGAGGATGCCTTGATCGGCGCTGTCGTCGATCGGCTTCTCGGGGAGCCTTCCCCATCGCCGGATTCTTCCCTTCCGCCGTCACCATGAATAACCCAACTGATACGCGACACTCGCCTCGTATTCCCTGCGACATCCCGGTGGAGTACCACATCAAAGGCGACCGCCCGCAGGAGGGGCGCATAACCGACATCGGGACCGGCGGGGCTCTCCTTACCACGCAACAGGCAATCCCGGTGGGTGCCCAACTGATCCTCCGGTTCCAACTCCCTCTCAGCAACCGCTTCATACAGACTTCCTGCACAGTGAAGTGGGCGGATCATGGCAGAGTCGGGGTGAAGTTCCCTGGCTTGAGTCGCTGGGATCAGCAAGAGATTTGGAAATACCACGCGAGAGAGTCGGCGCAGCAGCAGCTGGGCGGCTAGCGGCACTCTTGAACGAACATGCTATCACACTCATCAACGGCGTTTTTCCACAATGCATCGCATTTATTGAACGGATAGAGGAATAATTAATCTGGATTGGATATTCATTGCTGCCTGCCACTTACCGCCCCCGTTTCCCCTCCATCTCCCGCCGCACCGCCTTGATGCGATTGTTATGTCTTTCTACTCTTACTGGCCAGAAAGTGCTTAATTGCCAGAAACGGAATCAAAAAGAACAGGACGTTTAATACCTTTATAAGCGTCAACGTATAGAGAGTAAACTGGTCATAATCCTGCCGAGACATGTCAATCAAGATCGTATAAATCTGATAAAGGGTATCTCCTCCTAGTAAAACCACTACCCACACAAAGAGCGAGGCACCTACTGTGAACAGAAAGCACCTCAATAGTATTCCAGCAATGGCATCAAATAGTTGTGTTGTCTCTTCGCTCAATGATCCGCTCATTTGGCACTCCTCCAATCTCGTACTTACACATAACTATTACGTGGGCTGCAAAAGGACCGCGCTTTCCGGCAGTCTATCTCATACGTCACCTCCACAGCCCCCGTCCAGCCTCCCTCGCCTTCCGCTGGAGTTTGAGGAACAGGTCTTGGTGCTTTACATTCGGAGGCACGGTCATCACCTGCGCGAATCCATACTCCACCAGCCAAGCGTTCACAAAAGTGCCATCTTTCAGAAAGACATAAGCCAGTAGTCGCCCGTAGCGGTCCCGTTGCTCCACGTCAAATTCAAGGCTGACCGTTTTGCCATCCACCAGTTTGCGGTTGGCATCCGATGCCTCCTCGCCGTAGTGTTCAACCCCTTTCATGGGATGATGGGTTTCGGGGGTATAAATGCCGATATACCGAACCGTCACCTGATCTCCGAACACGCAGCAGACCCGGATAGTATCGCCGCCAATCACCCATCGCCCCTCCTAGCACGTCTCACACGCTTCCCCGTCTTCAGGTAAGATTGTACTCCTGAAAGATTAGTTTCTTAATTGCTGGCTCCTGTCCTCGGACTTCCTGAAGCGTTTTGCAGTCAGCAAGCTTTCTAATTGCTACCGCGATGTGATTTTCCTTGTCAAGAGCAAGCCAACGCTTTATGTAGTTATATTTTCCTATAGTAAGTTCCATTTCAGATACGTGCTCCTGCCAGCCCCAAATTCTATCATCAGCACCAAAGCCACCAAGGAACTGATCCACAAATTTTGTTGGGTTAATTGTAATTTCCCTACCATTTTGCCTCCATCCCTCTTGAATCCGGTCATCTATCACAAGGAAGTGCGAGAGTGATGAGAACCAACGATGCGCAATAATATTGCGGAGCTCATGGACATATTCTGCGATTAGTGAGAATTTGGTATCGGTTGTTGGACCATCCACGAACTTTTCCAAGTAAAACCGCGTCCCCTCAAGACCGGTCTTGCCGAAGATCATCTCCGATATCGTTTGTATGATTGCGTGAATTCCCAACCATGGCAGGTAGTAGAACCCATGTTCACGAGCCGTACGAATTTCGGGAAGAAAGTTATTATTAATTGAGTTTAGCAATGTAAGAGGAATTTCGCGTTCGCTTTGTACGGTAAATCTCTTAAGGCGATCTTCAAAAGTCTCCACGGCCTTCTCCTACATTTATTTCTTCATGATCTAGTTCCTACGGTGCGCTCCAGATGACCTTCTCGGCCTTACGCATTACTGGCTTCTTGAGCGAATGGCTTGTGCCCGTTCCTCAAACCTTTTTGCTTCATCCAATCTTCCAGTCTTCTTGTAAAGCCTTGCCATATTCTTCAACACAGTCGCCACTTTCGGATGGTCTGGCCCCAGGGCTTTTTCCTTTATGGCCAGGGAACGCTTGAACAACGGCTCGGCCTCGGCATACTTACCCTGGGCTTGATACACCCCCGCCAGGTTGTTCAGCGACGCGGCCACCTCGGGATGGTCTGGCCCCAGGGTCTTTTCCATAATCGCCAGGGCACTCTTGTACGAAGTCTCGGCTGCGGCGCATTTGCCCTGGACTCGATACAGGTCCGCCAGATTGTTGTACGCTATCGCCACCTGGGGATCGTTTCGCCCCAGAGTTCTTTCCCATATGCGCACTGCCCGCCGGTACAGGAGTTCGGCCTCAACGTACTTGCCCTGGGCTCGATACAGTTCCGCCAGATGGTTCGAGGCGGTGGCCACCTGGGGATCGTTTCGCCCTAAGGCTTTTTCCCATATTGCCAGTGCCCGTTGGTACAGGGGTTCGGCTTCGGCAAACTTGCCCTGCGAATAATAAAGTAGCGCTAGATTGTTCAAGTCTGTTGCAACACCCGGGTCATCCTTCCCAAGTGCCTTTTCATCGATAGCCAGGGCCCTTTTGTAGAGAGGCTCGGCCTCGGCATACCTGCCCTCGGCTCGGTACAGTTCCGCGAGATTGTTGAGGAGGGTCGCCACAGCGGGATCCTCTCGCCCGAGGGATTCTTCGCGTATGCCCAGCGCCCGCTGGTACAGGGGCTCGGCTTCGGCATACCTTTCCTGGACTTGATACAGCCCCGCCAGATTGTTCAGGGCTGTGGCCACAGCGGGATGGTCGGGACCAAATGTGTCTTCTGCAACCTTCAATGCTTCTTTCGCTATCGTGGCTGCTTCTGCATATCGTCCTTGTTCATACAGGGCTGTAACTTTTTCATTGAGCTCGTTCCACGATGTCTCCTGGGCGTAAGCTGGCAGAGCAATTGATACGGCTAGCACCATCAATACAGCAAGTCTTAATCGAGTCTTGATTCGCACATCCGTCGTTATTCTTTGGAACTGTAATTGCCCAGATCACACCGTGATCGTGCTCGGCTCGAAAAGCAAAAAGCCCTGCCGAGCCATTTCATACCCGAAAACGCCTCTTTTCTCATGTCTCATGGAGCGAAAGTGATTCTGCCGGATGTGGGCTAGGAGGAGACCATCAGTATCCCCTGCTGCTCAAGCAGTGTCAAGCCGCGGAATCACCGGTCGGGTGCCACCCCTTCGGTGATGGCTGCTCGGCGCGCTGTTCAGCGTTCTTGATCGGTTCCTTCATCGTCCGTTCCCTCGGCAGGCTCGACCAGGAAGGCTTTCGAGGAGAGAATCGTGCCGTCGGGCGTACGGGCCTCCACCCGCCACTCGCCGGTCCAAGCTGGGGAAATGGTCTTATAGCTCCAGGTCCGGAAGCGCGGCCCGTTGACCTCGAGGAGGACCACACTGACATTGCGATTTCGCCAGTACTAAAGATGGAGGATGGTCGTCGGCCAGGCCACCTCGACAACCTCGGTAAAGTAGTAGAGTCGACCAACCTCGGCGGGAACGGGGGAGGGCACCTGTACGGGTTCTCGGTCGACCACGGCGGTGGCAAGAACATCCCGGACCACCCGGGGGGTCGCCGTAGCCGGTTCGCCGTCTACCGGTTCCTGGTGGCCAGGCCGTTCGGGTTGTGTCTTTAGATTCGTCAAAGGAGCCCCGTCCGCGCCGGTGACCAGCACACCCATGATGGCGAGGCAGGCAGCCATACCGCAAACGGACTTCATGCTGCTATCTCCGGTGACGTGCCAGGTCCCCTTACGGTGCGCTCCAGATGACCTTCCCGTCTTTGTCGATAAAGCGAAGGCCAGGTCCCGTTCCACTTAGTTGGGCCTGGCTCTGCTCCCCCCTATCGATTAAAGCCAACGTTACCGAGCCGTGTTTCGACACGCCGAGCCATGCCAGGTACTTTCGGCCCACGTCGCGGCC
>JAPUFX010000059.1 GCA_027293415.1 Candidatus Methylomirabilota bacterium | reverse complement strand
ATCCCCTTCATCCTGGCGGTTGCGGTACTTGCAAACAAACAGTTCCGCCGGAAGGACCTTGCCCATGCCATCTTCGCTAACCTGTGCCATCGGAGAGCCTGTCCCGAGCAGACCGAGCGCGACCGTCATGAAAACGGCTTTCAACATCTTCTTCATGTTTTTCCCCTTGGATTTTTGCTTATTCGTATCAAAGGCACCCGAACCGGCGCCGATAGTATCCAGTATAGTTGACTACAAGGGGCTTATCTCGGCTAGAGCGATTGAAGTCGCCGCCCAGATCGATACGGACCCTGTCAAAGCCGTCGCATCAGGCATGACCGGCTTCATTTGTATCTGTGTTGCGGCTCTATCTCGAGGCGACACCTTTCTATCAGGCCCGCATTCAGCAAGCTGTATGGCGCCGGCGGCTACCGATGCGAATTGATGTTACTACCAGGATCCGATGACAGAATGACCACGCGCTCGATACTCACCTGACTGAGGTCCATCCTCACCACCATCATGTGTGTTGAACGTCTGCTTTGGGTCGTTAGCGGCCCTTTTTAGTCATTCTAGCTTAATGGCCGCTTTTGCGTGGGAACCGGACGTTCCGTGTGCCGATATTGGGAGTCCCAGGAATAATGTCCGCTTTTCTCCAAAGCGGACGTTCAGGAACCCCAAAAACCGCTGAAATTAAGGTCCGCTTTCGGCCAATAGCGGACCTCAGCGAACTGCAAGATTCGGCCAGAAGTCGCCATTCATCCTGCGTCTATCCGCCCTAATTACCCTGTCCGCCAAGGTAGTGATCGAACCAGTCCAGTGTCTCTCGAATGAGCATGTCGCGGGGCACGATGTGACCTGCGGGCGCAACGTAGTGTTTCTTGTGCTCCGGGTCCGTGCCCAGGAGTTCGAACATTGGCTTTTGCGCATTCTCCAGGGGGTACACAATGTCGTACTCGCCGTTCAGCATGAGGATGGGGGAGCGGACGTGGGGCACGAAGTTGATTGGGTCGACCTCGGGCAGGTATCGATGGTACTCAACCAATCCTCCGACATTGAGGACCGCAGCGTCGATGCGTTCTTCCACCGCAAGGACAATGGGCGCGGCCGAACCGCCCCAGCTATGGCCATAGTACCCCAGCCTGTCAGAATCGATGTCGTCCCGGGTCTCCAGGTAGTCGATGGTTCGTGACAGATCCTGCACCCATTTGATCTGGTAATCCCGTAACTTGGTCCCCTCCGAGTGAGCCTCAAGGCTTCCCAAGGTGATACTGAAGGTTGAGTCGTCCCGGTCAAACACCCCCTTGAAGATGGGCTGAGCCACCGCTCTCCCGCTCCTCACGAGGAAATTAAAGGGCTGGAGCCACTCTTCGTCCACGGATTGGATGGAAAAGACGAGGTCGCCGGGCCAGTAAATCACAGTCTCAAACGGCGGATCAGTGTTGTTGGGAATGTAGAGAAACGCCCCACCTCGCTCCCCGTACGGGAGGTCAAAAGCCACCCTTTCCCGAGTCCAGTGCTCAAACACTTCAACGGCCACCACCTCAGCATTCAGGGGAAGGGAATCGTAGGCATACATTCTTCGGTAGATCATGAACTCAGTGTCGGAGACCGGCTCCTCTGACCTGTAATCGCGGCGATCCAATGGTTCCTCCGGCTGCCGAAGCCTGGTGAGCTTCTCGTCGTCATCGAACGTTCGCACCAAACGGAACCCGTGGGTCGAATCCTGGTCCCAAGGTGACCTCGGGATTATCCAGTTCGCGAGGAAAGGCGGGTCCGTCCAGGCGGCACCGCCCGTGCCTCGTGCGTCTTTACCCGCCTCGTTCCAGTACCACTCCCGGACGTTTCCGACGAGATCGTATACACCCATAGTGGTCATCGCCCGGTTCTCGCCGACTGGC
Organism: Candidatus Methylomirabilota bacterium; assembly: GCA_027293415.1. Lineage (NCBI taxonomy): Bacteria > Methylomirabilota (SeqCode) > Candidatus Methylomirabilota bacterium. The sequence goes on along the minus strand of JAPUFX010000059.1, from coordinate 647 downwards.
CGGGGGCCGTCTCCCCCCAGATTGCTCCGGGGTGCGATGAGCCCGGCGTTAAGAATGTAGTAGCGCCGCGCTTTTTCTTGATGGACCGGAGTTGGCAACTCTTTGTTGACGAAACTGGCATAGGCAGCGGCCTCATACCAACTCACACCACTTACCGGGTAATTGCCCTGTCCGGCGGGATACGCCCCCCCGGTCCATGTTGAGGGACCAGGCCGGCCGGTCCGGTCAACGAACTCGCTAACTGCCTCTTCCCACGGCACTTCCATGCCATCTCTGACGAAGTCCTGTCTCCAATAAGCCTGTGTCTCGTATCCTGCTGCGGCGACGAAATGCTCGTACTCCCGATTGGTCACCTCGAATCGATCCATAAAAAAGTCGGCATAGTCCACCAGATCTTGTGTGAATCCCGGGATCCGGACCATTTCTTCGGGGAGAATGTCGACCGGGTCCAGCCTGACGGGATTCACAGGCTCAAACAGGTCAAGGAAACCCCGGATCGCCGTATGCAAAAGATCCACGCTTCGGTATCCCATCAACTCGAACCGCAGGCGGTATCCCTCGCCTTCCGCGAACCGCACGGATTTAAGTGGCGTTGTTCCCAGGTCCTCCCACTCGTCTTCCGCAGCATCAACCGGTTGACGAAAAAC
>JAPUFX010000058.1 GCA_027293415.1 Candidatus Methylomirabilota bacterium | reverse complement strand
TGTGGAATTCGCGTAAGCCCGCAGCCAATCAGACCGGGATCATGGCCTTCATCGGCGAGGGCTCCGAGATTGAGGGGAAGTACACGTTCACCGGCACTGGAACTGTCCTGCTGAATGGCAAGTTCCATGGCGAGATCACGACCACGGATGAGCTCATCATCGGGGAGAAAGCCGTCGCCAACGCTACCATCCGGGCGGGGTCGGTGGTGATCTGGGGTGAGGTAGTGGGCAACGTCCTGGCCAGCGACCGCGTAGAGCTCAAGGGGGAGGCTCGAGTTTTCGGCAACATCGAAGCCCCCGTCGTAGTCCTCGACGACGGTGTCCTCTTCGAAGGGCAGTGCCGGATGGCCGCCATGAGGCCCGATGAGGAGGAGGCTCAGGATTCCTCGGTGATTCCGTTACGCCGCTGAGACTTGAATCTCCTACCAAGGCTGTTCCCAAAGGATGTCCCGCACTAGGGCCAGCCTTTGCCAATCAGCACACATTCAACCCCAGCGAGAGTGTTCGTCTGTTATCGGTAGGAAGTATCAAAAGTCAGCAGGGATCACCCTGTAGATGTGCAGGGCCAGCCAGCGGCTCAGATCGTTCAACTTCAAAAGGTCCAACGGAGAAAAGTTGGGCCCAGCCTCCCTGGGAGATTTCCCCTTTCTGCTTACCTGCATTACCCCAAGGGCCTGTCCGCGAGGAATAAGAAGCGGGGCCGAGACCATCTTCTGGATCTCCAACGGCCTGTTTTCCTTCACGCGAATCTGCTCGTAGACATCTAAGTGTTCGATATAGGGGACGTCGTTGTCGATCCTCCCCCTCCCAGCCTGAAGGACTTCACCGGCAATGCTTGTGGTGGTCACTGGAAACATGTTCGTCATTCCCACGTAATGTACGAGGGGGTAAGCGAACCGAAGCATACGCCTTCGACCTCGCAAAAGGAGGATGGCCACCTCGTCCTCCTCCACCGAGAACGCCTGGGCGATCGATGCGGCGAGGCTGTCCGTGAGTCGCTCGAACAGATCCTCTGACGGCAGTGCCAGCTTTTGGAAGACATCGAGTTCCCATCGGATTCTGACGGGTAGCTGATCCACAACGGTTCTGATCAGCATCCGCCGCTCGCCCGTCCTCCGTTTGAGGGAATGCAATTCTTCCCATACAAGCTCGACCATTTCGAATCTACCTCCGACCTCTTAGAACGGCAAGAGATATACCAACGAAGGCAGTCAAGAAAATAGAGGGGTTAGAGCCCCTATGCAGCGCACACCGGATGGATGAAGGTGCAGCAAATCCGGGCACAGCCCGTGCGTATGAAATCGACCCGGGTGTTCACACTTGCTCTGCGAACTCTCGCCCGTCAATTCGTTTGCGTCTCCAAGAAAGCTCATATCCGAACCTTCGACATGGGGCGCCGGTTCCATAAACCGGTCCTCACTCATATCGGTAAATATATGCATCCCGTGCAGCCCAACGAGGGGGCCGACTAGTGCCGCACTAACTATTTTTCACTAGCATTCCGCGCTGGTGCGACACTTCCGCTAGTCCCGAACGCCTTTCCCGAAGAGACTCTCGTCCCATCGGGACGGGGCGGGATTCGGCGCTCGGCGTTCGCCTCGCTGAGCACCCCCCAGGCGGTGGGGAGCCTCGGGGAGGATACACTCCTACAACCCCTCAGTGCCCCTGGCCCGCATTATTCACGAACGGAGTGTCTTCGGGAATAATGCGTCCCGCCGCTGCGGCGGGACTCAAGGCTAGCCCTGAGCAACGCCCCGCAAACGCGGGGCGGAGTCGAAGCCCGGAGGGCAGATTATTCACTTCTATGTGAATAATCCGGGCTGGCGGAACCCTGGGGTGCTTAGGAGGAGTGAGTTGGAGGGGCACTAGATGAAGAATCGTAGAGTGAGAGCATGGGACCGGGCCGGGAGGAGGTGAGGGAGATGGCTATGCCACCGACTTGCTCGAAGTGTGGATCCATCTTGCTGGGCTACGGATGGAGCAAAGAACTCAACTTCCCGGTGCATTTCTGCACCAAGTGCAGAGAAAAAGAGGAAGCTGCCAAGAAGGTGGAGAAGGAGGCCGCCTAAGGGTTTGCCGGTGAGGGAAAAGGTTTACGGCCCGGTCCCTGCAGCTTATCGCCGAGGATGTCCTCGGAGTCCAAGTATGAGGGCTTCAATGCATTCTGCAATCGTGTCAAAGACGGGATCGAATTCCGCGTCATCCAACACAGGGTCTATAATCTCATCTTTGCGGCCGAGCAGTTCCGTCAGGAGGAAAATGCGATCGTCACATATGCCGCGATCAGACAGAGCCTGAAGATGACTGTGGGTCATGCCGAAAGTGACGGTGCCATCGTCCAGAGGAAAATCAACGTCGTCAAGATGTCGAGGCTGGAATTCAATAATGACTTCCCTCGGGACTCCACGAGCGAGGAGGGCGAAGCCCGTTATGGGGAAAATCTCGGTGTTCCGGTAGATGGTGGCGGCCGAGGACACCTGTAGCGGACACCCCAGGTAGCGGGCATACAGTTCGGCAAACGCCGAACGCACCATGTTCCCCGTGCACACGAACAGGATGCTCGTGACATCCTTCAAGTCTTCAGGTAATCGCAATTAAGCCAAACCTCGGGGGAATGTTTTACGAATCATCATACCCCCGTTTGCCGTCTATTTCGCCAGGGAGCGGATATAGGCCACGAGATCGGCGATCTCGGCCTTCGACAGCTGATCTCCCCATTGCGGCATCATCTTGGACTTGCCTACACCCTTGCCACCTTTCTCGATAATCTGAAAAAGCTGTTCGTCGGTCCACTCCGACATCCCCGCGCTGTCGTTCCAGGCCACCGGATCCGGGACGACCACGCCCATCGTCTTAAACTTCTGCAACATTTCACCATCCCCCTTCCCAGTCTCCCCGTGACATTCTGCGCAGTGCTTCGCGGCGATCTTTGCGCCTGCGGCGGGATCAGCAGCGTCGGCTGGCACAGCAGGAATCAGGAGTGCCAAGGATAGGATGACATGCGGCATCATTGCCATGATGATCTTGCACATCGTCATCGGTCCTCCTTTTTGTAGATTTTGCCGCTCACTACGCCCCCGAAGAGGATAAGCGAGATACGGTAAGAGGCTAGGGAGATTCGCCTTGTTGTTGGCTACGTTGGACGTCCTGCTTCGTGGTTTCTAGGCGCTGCTCCACCAGTTGCGCAAAGCTGTCCCTGAGCACAGGTATGTGCGCGAAGAGCGAGGCGAAAGCTCCCGCTTTAATGGCGAGGACGTCGACGTCGGTCGCCGCCCGGACCGTCAGCGTCCTTGGCATCCGTCGGATGAGGGCTATCTCGCCAAAGTGATCTCCAGGCCCCATGTTTCTGATCACCTTTTCCTGCTTCCCTGGCTCGTCCTCCACCGCCTCCACTTGCCCATTCTCGATTACATAGACCTTATCCGCGATCTCCCCTTTTCGGAAGATGATGGCTCCTCGCGCGAAATGCTCTTTAATAAGCTCTCGCTCGGGTGTCGTGACCACGACCACGAGGCATATGAGAATCGAGAGCATGATGAACCCTTGAGCTACCAACATGAAAATGGTCACGATCATCGGACCGACCATGACGAAGACGGCGATCGCCATAATCGTGGCCGAAATGGTCAGGATTTGAGCCACGATCAGAGCAGATCGCTTATACCGATCGGCCGAAATTTTTGAAAACACCTGGTTCATTCACCTTCCTTCTTTCGCTGTGCGGTTAACTGCGTAGGATGTGTGGGCCCGTGGCAGAGGTTGCAGGAGACTTCATCGGACGCTATATCACTTCGGAATGCGACATGAATAGCCAACTCCTCGTACTTCTTGGCGCCCTGATGGCATTGCAAACAATTCCAGTTGGAATACGGTACAGAGAGTGTAATAGGTGTCTCCCAGGTTGCCGTATAGAATCGATATACGTCTTTTAATCCTTCCATTTTCGCCCGCAAGGTGCCGTGGAGCCCGTAACTGACATGACAGGAGTAACAGTGCTCAGTGACGATGTAACGATTCACGTAATGAACGGCTGCCAGCGTTTTGCTGGTGGGATCTATCATGTCGTTCACATATGGGTCCATCACGGGATGGCAGGAACCGCAGAACGCGACCTTCTTCGCCCCTTCAATCGCCACAAAGTTCCCCAGGAACCAGATGAATAGCGGCAGGATTGCCAGCCCGACCAGGTGTAACCATTTCGCCGCTGGTTCCAAGAGGCGGTCCCGGTGATAGATCACCGTATAGAGAACAAGGGCCAACACGACGATGCTTAAACCGATCCCGAGGTAATTCGCAAGCTCGACGGCGGTAATCGACTGATGTGGCGGAACACCATGCGGAATCTGTACTTGGGGCATGATGGTCTCCCGGATGATTAGACGTTAGGGAACCCCTCGCGCACACCACCACATCACAAATTCAGGCGGGAGAGGCGCCGCCGCCGGCCCCTCCAAAACGCAATCGCGGTTACTGTGTTAAGGGCAACGACAGTGAGTCGATCGCCTTAACCGTTTCCTCGACCTTGCCTGCGAGTTTGGTGCACCCTTCAACGGATGCGTTGAGACGTTGGACCAACCCAATGACCACCCGGCGCAGAAGCTCTGGCATCTTCTCGATCTCTCTTTCGAAAGACTTCAGGTCGATCATCTTCGCCCGCATGTGCTGCAGCTCGTAGAGGAGCGCCACCAAACGGCTGTTGACCTCAGTCATGGCTGTCAGATCACTGAATAAGGTGTTGAGCCGTGATCGCACGTCCTGGGGAAGTTGATCAAGGACCTCCATAAAGGTGTCCTTGGCGATCTTCTCTACTTCCACATCGCCGTCCGCGATCACCGAGGCGGTCCTTTTGGCATCTTCAAGGAAAGCAATTTCTCCGAAGATATCCCCTTCGCTTAGCGTGCGTATCAGCACTTGTTTGCCATCAATATTTTTGAATACCTTGGCCCTCCCAGACTTGAGTATGTACGCATAAAAGGGCCAGCTGCCTTCCTCTAAAATGGTCTCACCGTCCTTGATTTTCTCGGTCCAGACAGTTTGATCCATCGGCCACCTCCACTTTCATCGCCAAGGTAATCGGCTCTGATTGATGTTCAGGTTTCATGCTGCTAAGTAAAAACTGAGAAATACTTGGAGAGCTCCAATTGGGACAAAAGTCTATCCGGCGTTTCCCGGAATACACTGTCCCAAGAGGCGATGTAAAAACGTCTCGACTTCTGGCGGCATCGAGGTGAAACGCACAGAAAAAATCGTGGGACTCTCCGATGGCTGTTCCACGACCTTGCCGTACAGTGCTCCAGGGATCTCTTCGCCGTTGTCGGCAATGAGGTGCATGTTGAGATTGCTCAAGGGGGCGACGGGATTCTCCAAGTGTGCCTCGGCTCCCTTGGCTGACAGCTTGACGAAACTTCCCGTGAACATGACGCCACTCAGATGGTCCCCTTCGACCACGGTATAGCGGAAAGGGATCTCCTGAGGCAGGGGAACGAGCGTATCTTCGGTCTCCGGCAGAGAGAGCTTGTGTGTCCCGCCAATGCCTCGGACCTCGCAGAGGGGGATGAGCTGTTCAAATCCCTTTGCTTTGACCTCCATCTGCTTTCCAATCTTGACGAGAGGCCCGACGTCTTGGCGTGTGGCCTCGGAGATCAGGATCTGGCCCCCTGTGGTATAGGACTGGATGCGGGAGGTGAGGTTGACATGACTCCCCACCACCCCGTACTTCATGCGTTCGGGCGAGCCGATATTCCCCACCACCACTTGGCCCGTGTGCACCCCGATGCCCATTTCCACCTCGGGCAGGCCTTCCTGTCTATTCTCTTCATTGACCGCGGCCA
>JAPUFX010000057.1 GCA_027293415.1 Candidatus Methylomirabilota bacterium | reverse complement strand
TTCACTCGGGACCTTTTGCACGACCGTGATCTACCCCGTGATCCGGATCCTTCGTGGGAGAAAGGCAAATAAGCAGAGAGTCGCCAAACAAACAAGCAAGGGAGGTTTGCAAGAGAGCATGAGCCTGAAGGGTCCACGGATACGGAAAAACACTCATTTAGTGAACGAAGATCGCTTACAATCTCCCCAGATCAGGTGATAAGGACTCCCCTTTGGGTGACGAAAGGGTACGGAAACAGGCACTTCGTGTCAAGGGAAAACCGGATTCGCAATAATCTGTCCTGTAGTTGTGCTCCCGCCAGCCTGTGTGCCGTTTCGATCCTCTCGGTCTCCCGTCATGGCATAGGGGATTCCCCGGTGCAAACCATGGGCATTTCCCTGATAAAAAAGGGGGGGCGTACCGATTGACAGGGAGGGCTACCCCGGGGTAGGTTTAGGGGGCCTTTTGCGGTAACGAAAAGCAGTCTTTGCTTGTCAGTACTCCGAAGGGGGTTGGAAAGGATTGCCAGTACAAGCCCAATTGACGAGGTGTAGCCGAGGACTCGGACTTAGAAGGAGGGCGGTGATGAGCCGGAGACTGGTGGGCACCTGTGTGCTCCTGCTAGCGGGTTTCCTGTTGTCTGGGGCCGCCACGCAGGAGCACTTTCACGCTCGGACCGGAAAGGATCTGCTCGTGCTGTGCACGGCGGACAATGAGGACCCCTTACAACAAGCCGCGATCAACTTCTGTCTCGGCTTTGCGGTGGGGACATACCGGATGTTGGTCGATTTTACCAAACTAGATCCGGTAGTGTGCCTCCCGGAGAATCCGCCATCGCGCAACGAGGCCATTCAGATGTTCGTCGCGTGGGCGCAAGCGAACCCGCAGTACCAGAAAGACGCTCCCGAGGACATGGTGGTCCGCTTCATTCTGCAACAGTGGCCCTGTCCGAAGTAACGGGGCCGGGAGGAAAGAGTGATGCGATTCATGAAGGTAAGAAAATTGGCAGTGACGGCCATCCTGGCCGTGGCGATCTCGCTCGTCGGCTGCGGTACCACCACAGGCGAGCGGGCGGGAAGCGGTATGGTGATGGGGGCAGCCGGTGGAGCGGCCATCGGGGCGATGGCCGGGAATCCTGCCCTCGGGGCTGGCATCGGGGCCGGGGTGGGCCTGATTGGCGGCCTCATCGTCGACCAGAACAAGAAGGCCGAAGAGCGCGGCTACAAGAAGGGCCTGCAGGACGCCAAGTGAGGGCGCGTCCCGCACACCCAAGCATCCGAACTTATTGAATTTGCTGTGCCGTGCCTCGATCTACGCATCCGTAGGCCAGAGGTTTGAATCCTCTTGGGCCTACCACCAGATCAGGCACTTCTGACGCAGTCCCTCCTTCGATTTCTGCCGCAGGTACCATCTGCCACCCCTTCCATCGTCGAGTCCGTCTACGGCCGCCGTATTCCCTGTTGAGAGGCCCTCGTTACACACAAGGTATGAGGAGGGCAGATTTCTCTTGACAGGGAATTTTGGTAGAGATATACCATGTTATAAATATACCAAGTTAGCGGACGGTGACAGATGGCTAGTTCTCCTAATAAAAACGCGCAGATTCATGTTCGGGTCACGCGGGTGCTCAAGAAGGCGATAAAAATGCACTGTGTCCGCGAGGACACGACGGAGCAAGCCTGGATCGCGAAATTAGTCGAGGGCGAGCTTGCACGGAAAGCCCCAGATCTCTGGCCGGAGAAGACGTCCGCCCCTCATAAGATACAGAGGGGGCGGTGAGGGTAGGTTCGAGGGACCCAATCGCGAGGTCGACCCGATCGGGTAAAAGGGAGGGGGTCATGCGCAAAAAAGATCAAAGGCATTCGACAGACTATCTCAGAGTGATGATTGTCGGGCTGGCGATGGTTCTCGCCGGCTGTATGGGGGCGCCGGCGCTTCATCGAGCCGTGCTCGGTTATGACGCGGTCACGTCAGAACTGGAGCAGCAGTTGCTGTTGCTTAATATCGCACGCTATGACGCGGGCCGCCCGGTCCATTTTACCGTCACATCGAGCATTGCTGCGACGTTTGACTGGACAACGACCGTTGGGGTGGGTGGGCAGCTCGAGGAGTCAGCGGGTACGAATTTCTTTAATTTTAACCTCGGCGCCAGCGCGTCCGAGAACCCCACATTCAGCATCACTCCAGTCTCTGGCCAGGATTTTACGAAACGCGTTTTGACACCCCTCCATGAAGACGTCTTTGAGTTCTCTGTCACCCAAGGAAAGAAAATGGAAGAAGTGATGCGCCTGATGGCGGCTGCAATCCGGGTCCAGAAGCTCGACGGCACTTTTGTCCGCTATATCGGAAACGATCCGTCACGCCCAAAACAGTACGAAGAGTTTCGTCGGATCGCCCTGCACCTGGAGTGGCTCAACGTTAATCGGCATCTCTTTATTCGCTCGCTCGTCTTCGCAGAAACGTTGGTCGCGGACTTCAAGGGGGTGCCGCGCGCCGAGGATATCAACGACGGCTTCACCATGGGTATGAGGTGGCGTCAGAAGCCGGACGGCAACTACAAGCTCACCCGGTTAAGTAGTGGCCGCGTCGTCGTCACGAATTACGACCCACAAACGCTCAGCGACGAGGAACGGTGGGCGCTCAACGATAAGATCAAGAGAAACGCGACGCACTTCATCTACCTGGATATACGTCCCGGCTATCCGGGAGGCGATTTCCCTATCCAAGGCGCGATCAAGCTGCGAAGCATGATCTCGATAATCCGTTTTGTTGCCGCTGGAATAGGACAGACTCGAGAGTTCGACGTGAAGAAAGATCCAAGAACAGGCCCGGTTGAGGAAGGCCCAGCGGTAACGCTGCAAATCAATGTCACCGATGCCAAGCCTACGGCCAATGTCGCATCGATCAAGTACGCGGGAAAATATTACAGCGTTGCTGACACCCCGTGGGACAAATCCGTTTTTCGGTCTCTTAATCGTTTGTTCCAGATCGCTGTGGGTGATGTCGAGGATGTCGGCATCCCGATCACGATTGCGAAGTAGGCGGGGAACCAAGAGCGGTTGCGGATGGGTTGCGTCTTTGGGTCACGACAGGGTACGCTTTGCCGCGTCCCTCATACATTGTCCAAACGGTCCACCACCGCCTCATTCCCCCCCAGACCAGGTTGTTGAGGTATCGGTCTCGGTATCGCTTCGATGGCATAGGGGATTCCCCCGATGCAAACCATAGCAGTTTTCCCGATAGAAAAAACGGGTCCAGCCCTGATTTACAGATCCAGGGCTTGCTATGTAGAGTGCACTGGGCGGCTCATAGGTAAGCAATATATTGGCCGTACCATGCTGTGCACCAACGGTTGACAAACGACTCTACATCAGGTAGGCTCCCTTCCCCTTTCGAATGAAGGACTTAGCTGAACGCTGAACGCTGATTGCTGAATGCTAAATATATGAAAAGCGTGACGAAAACGACCCCCTCGCAAAGCGAGATCAGCTTCAGTCGTCCGACGGACGACACGCTGCTTGTCCGGCTCTCCGGGAGCTGGAAGATGCAGGATAAGCTGCCCTCGCACACCGAGGTAGAGCAGCAGGTTGCATCCGGCCCTCGGGTCAAGCGCGTCGCCTTTGATACCCAGGGTATCACGGCCTGGGATTCTGTGTTCGTCACCTTCGTGCTGAAGATCCTTACTCAGAACACACAGAACCAGATCGAGACGGACCGGGCGGGTCTGCCGGAGGGGGTGAGACGACTCCTGGCACTCGCCACCGCGGTTCCAGAGCGCGAGGGCGCGGCGAAGAAGGCGGTTCGTATCCCGCGTCTGGTCCGCGTCGGCAAGGGGACGATTGCTGCGGTCGAAGAAGCAAAGGGAATGCTCGCCTTCCTGGGCGAGGCCTTGCTGGCGTTCCTCACGTTCTTGCGTGGGAAGGCACGCTTCCGCCGATCGGACCTCTTCCTGATCATACAAGAGAGTGGTGCCAACGCGTTAGGCATTGTTACGCTCATCAGTTTCCTGGTGGGCCTGATCCTTGCGTTTATGGGGGGGATCCAACTGCGGCAATTCGCGGCAGAGATCTATGTGGCCAACCTTGTGGGACTGGGCATGATACGCGAGATGGCGCCCATCATGACTGGCATTATCATGGCCGGACGCACCGGGGCGGCGTTTGCCGCGCAGCTCGGCACGATGCAGGTGAACGAGGAGATCGATGCGCTCAAGGTCCTGGGGCTCTCACCCATGGAATTCCTGGTCTTGCCGCGCATGCTGGCACTCGTGTTGATGATGCCGCTGCTCACCTTGTATGCGGACCTTGTAAGCATCCTAGGCGGCCTCGTCGTGGCGCAGGGATTCGGTATCTCCGCAACGGAGTACCTCATCCAGACGATGAAGGCGGTCCACCTGCACGATCTTGCCGTGGGGCTCTTCAAGAGCGCGGTGTTTGGCGTCATCGTGGCCGTTTCCGGGTGCCTGCGGGGCATTCAGTGCGGGCGAAGTGCCCAGGCGGTCGGAGAAGCAACCACCTCGGCGGTGGTGATGGCCATTGTCCTCATCATTACACTTGACGGGATCCTTGCAGTTGTTACCGATGTGATCGGTATCTAGCAACAGAGGAGTGTCAAGGAAATGACACAGTCCGAGGCGCGCATCACGGTTCAAAATGTCACGATGGCCTACGGGGATTTCGTGATCCAGCGCGACCTGAACTTCTCGGTCAAAGCTGGCGAAATTTTCATTATTATGGGCGGGAGTGGTTGTGGCAAGAGCACGGTCATGCGGGCCCTGATCGGACTCAAGGCACCGGCGCGCGGGGACGTGCTGTACGACGGCAAGAATTTCTGGAAGGCAGAGCCGTCGGAACGCGAACGTATGAATCGACGCTTCGGGGTGTGCTATCAAAGTGGTGCGCTCTGGAGCTCCATGACGTTAGCCGAAAACGTGGGCCTGGCGCTGGGGGAGTATACGAGTCTCAGGGCTGGCGAGATTCGCGAAATCGCGTCGCTGAAACTGGCGCTGGTGGGCCTGGCTGGCTTCGAAGATTATTATCCGTCCGAGATCAGCGGGGGTATGCAGAAGCGGGTTGGCGTGGCCCGGGCTTTGGCGATGGACCCTGATATCCTCTTCTTTGACGAGCCGTCGGCGGGACTCGATCCGATCAGCTCAAAGCTGCTGGATGACCTGATCCTTGAGCTGCGAGACAGTCTCGGCGCAACCGTGGTCGTGGTGACGCACGAACTCGCGAGCATCTTTGGTATTGCCGACAGCTCGGTCTTCCTTGATCCCGAGACCAAGACGATGCTCGCCGTGGGGAACCCCAAGACCCTGCGCGACCAGTCGGCGAATCCGAAGATTCGCACTTTTCTCACCCGAGGCGAGATAGCTTCGGCAACGAAGTGATAACAAGGCCCGGGATCTGGCCCCGGGCCGGGATGGGAGTTGAGTCATGGGTAAAAAAGCGAATCCGGCAGTCATCGGTGGCTTTGTCGTGGGTGCGGCGGCCCTGCTCGTCGTCGGAGTGCTGGTCTTCGGGAGTGGCAAGTTCTGGAAAACTACGCGTCCCTGGGTTTCATACTTTCCCGGTTCCGTGAAGGGCCTACAAATTGGGGCCCCGGTGACCTTCAGAGGTGTCAAGATCGGTCAGGTCACCATCATCAAAGCGGTACTCAACGTCAGGGAGGAACCGTTGACGATACTGACTCCGGTGTACTGGGAATTCGAGACGGACACGGTTGAGACAGTTGGGATTTCAAGAGCCGAACTGAATAAAATGCAGGCGGCTGGGCGACCGGTCTCTCAACTACTGATCAAACGTGGGTTGAGAGCCCAGCTGCAATTGCAGAGTTTTGTGACGGGCCAGAAATTCATCCAGCTCGACTTTCATCCCGACAGTCCTATCAGGCTGGTCGGCGTTGACACCGATGTTCCAGAGTATCCGACTGTTGAATCAGGCATGGAAAAGTTGACCGCGTCGATCCAAGAGCTTCCGCTCAGGGAAATCGGTGATGCCGCGCTGAGTCTGATCCGGCATGCGGATCAACTGGTGAATTCACCCGAAGTGAAGGCAGTTCTGCGCTCCGCGAACGAAACCCTGAAGACGTACGACAAGGTGGGGCGAGATATCAATGAGCAGGTCCTGCCGCCGACCTCGAAGCTGATCAAGGACATCAATACTCAGATCATACCGCAGACTTCGAAGCTGGTCCGAGACCTCGATAGCCAAGTCACGCCGGCGGCTCGTGACGCCCTGAAGGAAGCTGAGGCGACGCTCGCGACGTACAGAGGCCTCCTCGCAGAGGGTTCGCCGGTGCGGTACGAACTGGTGAAACTGCTCTCTGAGGGGGCTGCGGCAGCGCGCTCCTTGCGTGTTTTGGCCGATTATCTCGAGCGACACCCAGAAGCCTTGCTTGCCGGCAAGGGCGGCCCGGGTGGCAGGAGGTAAAGCATGCGCCGTCTCATTCTTCCACTCGTTGTCGTCGCCCTCGGCGCCTCCATGCTGGGCGGGTGCATAGGGAAAAGCAAGCCCTCGAAATTCTATCTCTTGAGTCCCCTCCCCGATGCGAAGGCGGGGAAACAGGTCGCAGCGGGTGAGCGGGATCTCGCAGTCGGGATCGGGCCTATCGACCTTCCACCCTATCTGGATCGGACGCAGATCGTGGTCCGCGCCAGCCCGAATCAACTCGACCTTGCCGAGTTCGATCGGTGGGCAGAGTCGCTGCGGCACAACTTCTCCCGCACGCTCACGGAAAATCTGTCGATCCTGCTCGCGACGCATCATGTCGCCGTCTTCCCATGGGACGGGTCGACTCCGATCGACTACCAGGTCGAGGTGGAGGTCACTCGATTTGAAGGCGACGCAGATGGGAACGCGGTGCTGATCGCTCGATGGAGCATCTTTGGGAAAGGTATGAGAGAACTGCTCGTGAGAAGGAGATCACGCTTTAGCGAGCCTGCCGGTACGGAGGACTACGAGGCGTTGGTTTCCGCCATGAGCCGGACGCTCGGGAATCTCAGTCGCGAGATTGCCACAGCGATCGAGACCGTCTCGCGGTAACTGCCGGATCGATAGTTTAAGACTTCAGCTTTCAGCAATCAGCGGTCAGCTATCAGCCAAGACTTTCTAACTAAGTACCTAGAATGAGGGACTTTAGAGAGCTAAAAGTGTGGGAGAAGGCTCATCACCTGACCTTGGCGGTTTACAACGCCACCACAACGTTTCCAAGAGATGAGTTATACGGCCTCACAAGTCAGATCCGACGCTCTTGCGCTTCTATCCCCGCGAACATTGCCGAAGGCTGTGGAAGGGGTGGAGATCCCGAGTTTGCCCGTTTTCTTCGGATTGCGATGGGTTCGGCAAGCGAGTTGGAATACCACTTACTGCTCGCCTGTGATCTCAGCTTTTTGGATAGTGTAGAATACGAGCGCTTTGCAAGTCAGGTGACCGAGGTGAAACGGATGCTTACAGTGTTTATTCAGAAGCTGACCGCTGACGGCTGACCGCTGAGAGGAGGATAAGCGGTCAGCAATCAGCTGCCAGCTAAAGGAAAAGTCACCGAACTCTGGATACAGAAAGGAGACTGGAACCATGCTGAGCCAGTCACTCCAGAAAGCGATCAATGATCAGATCAAAAACGAGCTATATTCCGCATATGTGTACCTTTCGATGTCGGCGTACCTCGAGACAATCCACCTGTCGGGATCTGCGCGGTGGATGCGCATGCAAAGCCAGGAAGAAGCATCGCATGCGATGAAGTTCTTCGACTACGTCCTCGAACGGGAGGGTCGCGTGGTGCTGCAGGCCATCGAACAACCGCCTCAGAAGTTCAAGTCGATGCTCGATGTTTTTCAGCAAGCGCTCGAGAACGAGCGGAAGGTCACCGGCATGATCCACCGCCTGTATGATCTGGCGGCTAAGGAGCGTGACTACGCGACCCAAGTGATGCTCCAGTGGTTTATCACAGAGCAGGTGGAAGAGGAGAAAAATGCTGGCGAGGTTGTGGACCAGATCAAAATGATCGGAGATCAGCCCGCAGCGCTGTTCTTCTTGGATAAGCAGTTGGGCGCCCGCGAGGCGGAGTAAGTCAGGGTAAGGTTTGCCGAAAGGGCTTGACCGCGTGAGAGCACCTGACTAGACTCGTTATGTTACCCAGATTCCATGACCTTCCCGCCTGCTGCCGGGAGCCGGTGAAGGCCCTGGAGAAGGCGGGCTGACGATAGGGGGGCGTATGGGCATCGAGCGGGTGATCTTGGCGGCGCCGAGGGGCTTTTGCGCGGGCGTGGACCGGGCGATCGATATCGTCAATCTGGCCCTGGAGCTGTACGGCAGCCCCGTGTACGTCCGGAAAGAGATCGTGCACAACGCGCACGTAGTGCAGGAGCTCGGGGGACGGGGAGCGGTCTTTGTGGACGACTTGGAGGAAGTGCCCGACGGGGCCCGCGTGATCTTCAGCGCGCACGGCATCGCGCCGGAGGTCCGGACGCAGGCGGCGGCCAAGGGACTTCGGGTCATTGACGCCACGTGCCCCCTCGTCACCAAGGTCCATTACGAGGCCCTCAAGTATGATCGGGATGGCCGCTGGGTCATTCTGGTGGGGCATGCCGGCCATGATGAAGTGATCGGCACCATGGGCCATGCGCCGGGGCGGATGCAGCTCGTGGGTACGGTAGAGGAGGCGGAACAGGTCCAGGTCTCGGACCCGGATCGGGTTTCGGTGATCACCCAAACGACGTTGAGCATCGATGATACCGGAGAGATCATTGCAGTCCTCAAGCGGCGATTTCCCAGCGCCGTCTTTCCCCCCAAGGATGATATCTGCTATGCCACCCAGAACCGTCAGGTAGCGGTGAAACAGATGGCCGGGACAATCGACCTCCTCCTGGTCATCGGCTCTCCCAATAGCTCGAACTCGATGCGCCTGGTCGAGGTAGCCCAGGCGGACGGGGTGCGGGCCTATCTGATCGATGATGTCTCCGAGATAGACCCTGTGTGGCTCGAGGGGGCCCGGACCGTGGGGATCACCGCGGGTGCCTCGGCGCCCGAGCACCTGGTCCAGGAGGCCATCGATTTCTTCCGCCGCAGTGGAGTGAGCCAGGTGGAAGAATGGGACGGAATCCGGGAGGATGTGGTCTTTGCCCTGCCCCCGGAGATCCAGAAGGATGTGCCGGCAGGGAGCACGGCACCGCGGTCACTTAGGGTTTCAGGACAACCTTGATCGCCTCGCCCCGGGCTAGGAGGTCGAAGGCCTCCGGTAGGGCGCCAAGCGCCATCCTGTGGGTGAGAAATAGATTCGTGTCCACCACTCCCTGAGCGAGGAGCGCAAGGGCCTCCCGGATGTGGCGGGGGGTGTGGTGGAAGACACCGACGAGCGTGAGCTCCTCGTAGTGCATCCGACGGGTATCGACCTGAAAGGTGGTCCCAGGCTCGCAGCCCCCAAAGAGGACCACCGTTCCCGCCTTGCGCGTCACCTCGACCGCTTGTTCCCACACCTCGGGTCTCCCCGTTGCCTCGATCGTGACGTCGGCACCACGCCCCTCGGGGCTTAACCGCCGGACCTCTGCGACCACGTTCTCTGTCCGCGCTGCATCCAGGATCTCATCAGCACCCGCCTCAGCGGCTTTTCTCAGGCGGAACTCCCCCTTCCCCACGACCAAAACCCTGCCCCCCTGGCCTTTTGCTAACTGGGTGAGGAGGAGTCCCATCGGTCCGGCCCCGAAAATACACAGGGTCTGCCCGAGCTGCACTCCGGAGCGCTCGATGCCGTAGAGAGCACAGGCTAACGGTTCGACCAGGGCGGCCTGGGCAAAAGTGAGATGGTCCGGGATCGTGAGGAGGTTCTGTTCAACAATCCGGGCCGGGACGCGGATGTACTCGGCGTAAGCACCATTGAGCAGCTCCAGGTCCTCGCAGAGGTTGACCCGCCCGATTTGACAGGGGAAGCAGCGGTGGCACGGGGCGGAGTTGGCCGCGACCACGCGGTCTTCCACACGTATATGCCTGACCCCCTCCCCGACCCCCTCGACCGTGCCAGCCCACTCGTGGCCAAAAAGGGCGGGGGTCTTTTTGATCATCACCGGGTGCCCCCGGCGGTACGTTTTGAGATCCGTCCCGCAAGTCAGCGCCGAGCCGATCCGGACCAGGACTTCTCCGGGTCCCGGCGTTGGGGTGTCCACCTCTTCAAACCGGATATCTCCCGGACGATAAAACACCACTGCCTTCATATCCCTACCTCGACAAAGACCTTGAGAGCGTCCTTTTCCCGAAAGAGGCGCATGCCATGGGCCAGGTCAGCCAAGGGAACCCTGTGGGTGATGAGTTCCTTCACCCGGACCTTTCGGTCGGCAAGAAGAGTGAGGGCCTCCTGAAGCTCTATGGTAGAGGGGGAGTAGCTGCTGACGATACTGAGTTCGCGGTGGAAGAAGCGGTGGATGTCCAGATCAACCGGGGGTTGACCCGGTTCGGAGGCAAAGAGGACGAGGACCCCACCATCTCGGAGCAAGTCGGCAGCCTCGGCAAACGCCCGCGGTCCACCCGCAGTCAGGATGGCGGCGTCGGCCCCGCGGCCGTTGGTTGCATCCCGCACCGCCTGGGCCACCTCGGGGCGTCCCGGGGTAAGGGTCAAGTCCGTCCCCAGGGTCTTGGCGCGCTCGAGGCGGTCCGAGAGGATGTCGAGCCCGATCACGCGGGTCTGGTGGAGCTTGAGGACCTGTACCATCATGAGGCCGATGGAGCCCAGCCCGAACACGAGGACGGTGTCGGAGAGGAGGGGATTCAGTCGCTTCACCCCCCTGATACAGCAGGCGAGCGGTTCGGTGAAGGCGGCCTCTTCGTCCTCTAGAGGAGGCAAGATCGGAAACGTGGCGTATTGGACATTCAGCGCCGGGACCCGAATGTATTCGGCAAAGCCTCCCGGGTCGATATTGGAGGCTTTGAAGGTCCGACACATCGAGAAGTTGCCGTGTTTGCAGTAATGGCAGGCATAGCAGGGGACGTGGTGAGAGACAACCACGCGCTCGCCCGTCGTGATTCCTCGGACCCCTTCGCCCACGGCCGAGACGGTTCCCACCACCTCGTGCCCGAGGACCGTGGGAGGCGTCACGAGGGCGTGATCCACCTTGGACACGTCGGTCGCACAGAGACCACATCCGCTGACCTTGACCAGGAGTTCCCCCGGCCCGATCTTGGGCAGGGGAAGCTGGTCCAGGCGAATCTGCCGATTCCCCTGGTACACAGCCGCATTCATCGTCGTCGTTTCACGGTTCATGGTTCACGCGGTTCAGGGTTCAGAGTTCATGGTTCAGGGAGTTAAGAGTTCAGAGTTAAATTCGAATTTCGAATGTCGAATTTCGAAATCCTCCGGTAATCGGTCATCGGATTTTCGCCCAGGTGGTAACGGCGATCTGGAGTTTCCGGGGACTGGATAGGGCAGCGCGCC
>JAPUFX010000056.1 GCA_027293415.1 Candidatus Methylomirabilota bacterium | reverse complement strand
CGTGAGCGCAACGCCGGCGTCTTCCAGATCGGCCTGCGTGATTACGTTGTTCGTCCACGCCGTGCCCATATCGTCGCGGTGACGGGCGATCTCGATCCACGGACCGTCGATGCTGTTGCTGCTGATCTCAACGATCATCCGGTCGAACCCGTCGTCGCGACTGAGGTTCAAGTAGTAGTCGTACGAGATCGTCACTTGGCCGAGAACCATGCTGAGGAGGAGACACAGGAACAACTTTGGAGGCATCCGCAGCATGCGGGGGCTCCTGCGCCGCAACAAGACCAGGACGGTCCGCCTCTCCCTAGGCCTTATGCTGGCCTTTCTCTTAACGGCCACCCACTCGGACGAGAAGACTCCCGATCCCATTCCGTGACTCCCTGTGTGAGACTAGGGGGCTCGCGTCGAACAGGTCCCAAAGAGATACGAGGTACCAGAAATGAAAACGCCCTCCGGGCCGTGCTTCGCCCGGGAGGGCGTCTGGTTTTTTGTGGTGCGCCACCAGGAGTACCAGATCCTGGCTGGGGGCTTTGGTCATCCCGGTTCCATTTTTTCCCTGCCTAGGGGAAGCTTACCGTTCCTCTTACCTGTGGATCCCCACGGGAGAAAACGAACAGGCGTCACAAAGCCTAATCTTATATGACGATTATCATACGTGTGTATGATCTGGAGCAGTACATTATTTAAGGCAATAGCCCCTGTCAACCAAAAACTGCGGTCGGCTTAGTGGGGTAAGCTATGCAGTAGAGGGGAATTCTCGTAGCGGGTGACCGGGGGGTGCCTGCGTAGGCGTGCGAGTGCCTCCGGAGCTGCTTGGGATTATTCTTCCTCCAGCAGATCGAAGGGGGCATCAGCTCTTGCTACCACGCCGCTACCAGAACACCCCGTACTAGTGCCGCACCAACTATTTCTCACTAACACATTTATCTCTGGTGCGTCACTTCCGCTAGTCCCGAAAGCCTTCGGGATTCGGCGCTCGGCGGTTGCCTCGCTGAGCACCCCCCAGACGTAAGGGAGCCTCTCCCCTACAACCCCTCAGTGCCCCTCGCGGAAGCTTGCGGTGTTTAGGAAGAATTAGTTGGAGGGGCACTAAGAGCATCCAGGAGCACCATCGCTCAGTCCAAACTATCGGGTTCTTGCGGGGATAGGTCCTCTTGGGTCTGCTCAGGTGGGGGCTTGGGGGCCCTCGACACCGCTCCAAAGTGATCTTGTTCGACAACCCCTGGGCGGACAACGACCCCAAGTTCTACCCGGAAAAGCGGACCAAGGCGCTAGGCCAGGCCTTCAGATCTGAAGGGGTGTAGCGATAGATCGCTCCGGCCTTCTCCTCAGCCGATACCCCCCCCTGACAGCCACTGCCTGTTTCCCGGCAGCCGTGTACATATCGTCATAGGGGGACAGAAGGCTCCCTGCAAGAAGCCCTGTAGTTTCAAGTAGTTGTGATATTGGTCCTTGGCATAGAGATTGCGACAATATCCCCTCGGCGGGCGGCTGAGACCAGCTGCCCTTGGGCCCCCAGGCAGGTCCAAGTGGGAAGAGAGGAGGGACTGACATGGCAAAGGGGGTTCTCGAGGAGCTTGAATACGCTATTGACCCAGAATTGAGCACGAAGCTGGCCCAACGAGCTCTCAAGGGAGACGACAAGGCCAAGCAGGAGCTTCGTGATCTCCACGTGACATACTGGGAGCACCGGGGCGAGGTGCTTCTCCCACGAAAGGAAGACAATGGGCAGCGTTAAAGCCGCAGAATATCACTGGGATCCGAGTGGGCCGATGGCTGAAATGATGCCTTCGTTCTTCTTCAGGGTCCAAGCAACTCCAGAGTCCGAGACGGAACTCGCGGAAGTGTCTGCCCCAGATCTTCATACGGCAATGGAAGCGCTCGTTGATTGGCTTCCCGGGCTCCATAGGTTAGAGCTTGAGGGGATTTGGACACACCCCCCTGGTCATGCATGACTGTGCCCTGAATCTACGGGAGAGTTTCTGGAAATTATCCCGTGTGTCTGCCCTTGCGGCGCATAGCGAGGGTGCTCTTGCCGAAAGAATAAGCGCCCTTGAGGGTGTAATAGGTCTTGTGACGTGGCTCATAGTGTAGATAACATTCTCTACAAGTTGTCTCCAGCATTTGGGGGCCGTCCTCTTCCGCCTTCGCAAGTAAAACGGCTCCGCTGGCTCGGCCTCTGGGCGCCGACCACCTTGGGGGCCGTTCTGCTCGTCATCACCTTGACCTCCTTCCAGAGTCTCTCTACGTCTCTCCTCGTTTTCCTCGTGCTTGGGATGAGCGCGGCCGGGATAGCCCTTTTCGCATGGTACTGGTTCGTATTCGCCCAGGTCCTCTGGCGGGAAGAGGAAGTCCTGAATGGTACGACCGATCGAGCAATCCTCTCGTCGGTGATGTCATCACCTTCTCTGCAGAGCGAACTCATCTTAAACGCAACGGGCGAGGGAATTTATGGATTAGATCTGCAGGGCAATATCACGTGTGTAAACCCGGCTGTGACGAGAACGACCGGATATGAGCCCAACGAGCTGATTGGCCGGCCGATACATACCATTCTGGACCACTCGAACGGGGGCCCCTACGTGCAGGATAACTGTCCCATCTATGCGGCGCTGAAAGACGGGGTCGTGCGTCATGTGACCGATGGAATTTTTTGCAAAAGGGATGGGACAAGTCTCCCGGTGGAGTACACCGCCATGCCCAACAGGGAAGACGGCAAGATTGTCGGCGCAGTGGTCACCTTCCGTGACATTACCAAGCGCAAGCAGACAGAGGAATCGCTGCGTTGGCTGGAAAAAGCCGTGCAAACCATGCAACTCGGCGTGACCATCACCGGCATCACCGGGGAAATCCTGTATACGAATCCCGCTGAGGCAAACATGCACGGGTATGCGGCGGATGATTTGGTCGGCAAGGATGTCAGAATCTTTGCCCCCAATAAGCTCTGGAAGCCGATGGCCTTGGACCAGATAAGGGCCATGAATACCTGGAAGCGGCAGAGTGTCAACATCCGGAAAGATGGAGGTGGGTTCCCGGTCCAGTTGATGTCCGATGTCGTCATGGACGCCGATGGAGAGCCCATGGCCATCGTAACGAGTTGTGAGGACATCACCGAACGCAAGCAGGTGGAGAAAGAACTGCGAACCCGGGTACACCAGCTCGAAAGACTGTACACGATTGGGGTCGCGTTGACTTCTGTACTGGATTACCATGCCGCGTTGCAGACCATCGCCGAAGAAGCCCGGGCGCTGATGCAGGCAAAGTTCGTAATCGTTGCTATCCCCAACCAGCCCCACCTACGCGTGGAGGCCCTGGCCGGGGATGACCAGGGCTTTACGAAGAACCTCCGCATTTCCCTGGATCCGGCCTCTCCCCTGGGTCAGGGGCCAACCGCGAAGGCCTTCAGAAACAAGGTCCCAGTTGCCATTGAAGATGTGCTCGAAGATTCCTCTTTTGCTCCCTGGAGGGGAGCCGCCAGTCGGGTGGGGATACGGTCGGTGGTCATTGTTCCACTGCTGTATCGGGAGGAGGTTCGGGGTTTTCTCATGGCGTTCTCGGATGTCCCTCAGGTTTGCGATGAAGGAAAGATCCAGCTCTTGACCACTCTGGCGAGCCAGGCAGTCATCGCAATGGAGAATTCGCGGCTCTATGAAGAACTGTGGCAGGCGGCCCGGCAGCTGGAGGCCAGGGTAGAGGAACGGACGAGGGAGCTTCACGCTGCCAACCTCCAGCTGGAGGAAGCCAGAAATCACGCCGAGAGGGTCTCAGGCCACAAGACCGAGTTCTTGGCGAATATGTCGCACGAGCTGCGTACACCGTTGAACGCCATCCTCGGCTTTTCTGAACTTTTAATGGACGAGAAGTTTGGCCCCCTGAACGAAAAGCAGCAACGGTACGTGGGTAACGTGTTCTCCAGCGGGCGGCACCTCTTAAATCTGATCAACGATCTCCTCGATCTTTCCAAGGTTGAAGCAGGAAAGATGGCGATCCATCGGGAGCAGCTCTCCTTGAGAGAAGCCCTGGAGGAGGCGCTGAACCTGGTGAATTGGGAAGGCGAGAAAAAAAACCTGCACTTGGCACTCACTGTGGAACAGGACCTCTCCAGCGTGTTCGCGGATCCGGTTCGGTTCAGGCAGATCTTGTACAACCTCCTCTCCAACGCCGTCAAGTTCACCCCCAAGGGCGGAACTGTGACAGTTTCCGCCCGATGCGTTCAGGGTTCAGCGTTCAGGGTTCAGGGATCGGAGGGGACTGACCATGAACCATCGACCATGAACCATGAACCACGCGGAGATTTCATTGAAATCCGGGTGCAAGACACGGGAATTGGGATCGCTGCCGAAGATCTGTCGAAGCTCTTTCAGCCCTTCACACAGCTCGAGCCTGTCTACGCGAAAGAGCAGCAAGGGACCGGCCTCGGCCTGGCCCTGACGAAGCGACTGGTAGAGCTTCACGGCGGTCAGATCAGAGCCGAATCCGAAGGCGAGGACCAAGGGAGCACCTTCACCGTCAGACTCCCCATCAGCGCAGAATAAGCCTTGCATTCAGGCGCTTACCGAGCTATTTTTCCCCTTGACATTCATCTGTAACATTGTAAATTTATTTCTGTACCATCCGGTCGGTACAGAATGAGTTCAGAGGGGGACATGAGGCCACAGACGGTCAGAGGATCGAGAACCAAAAACCGCGTGATTGAGGCCGCCTTTCGGTTGATACACCGGCAGGGATTCAATAACACCAGCCTGGAAGACATTCTGCGGGAGAGTGGTGTCGGGAAGGGGAACTTCTATCACTATTTCGAGAGCAAGGACGAACTGGGGTATGCAATCCTGGATCGCCTAGCTTTCTGGGCGACGGAGGAACTTGGGCGGGAGGTTTTTGACAGAGGTGAGGATCCGCTGGAAGAGATCTTCTGCCTGTTCGAGCGCATCGCATCCGCCCAGCGGAAGGCAGCGTGCGTGGGGGGATGCCCCCTTGGGAATCTCGCGCTCGAGATGAGCGACATTCACGATGGGTTCCGTCAACGGATCGGAGAAATCCTCAGGAACTGGCGGGATCACATCTCGGAGGCGATCAGGAGGGCCCAGGATCAGGGACAATTGGCCCGAAACATGCACTCGCAGCGTCTGGCCGATTTCATTATCGCGGGGATTGAGGGAGCGATTCTCTCGGCCAGGGTTCACAAGGACCCCTCGATCCTTGATGGCTGCTTTGACGAACTCAAAAGACATGTGGGGATGTACCGTCCCGACTAAGGATTTTTTCATAGCGCCGAATCAAACGAGGTAAGGAAGGGGAACATGGCAACCATTGTGGAGTATACTAACAAGAGGTCACCGCTTAACATGTATCCAAGGCGCATTGTGTCTCCTGTAAGAGGGAAGACCTGTTGCGCCCGGAAAATGGCCCAGATTGGCGGAATCGAGCGCGAAGGAGAGCGGTCTTATTTTTACCGCCGGTGTAAGGTCTGCGGCTACACCGTCCGTCACTTCCTCTCGGCCCCTCCACCCGATCGGCCGAGTGGTCAGTGGGAAGACGGCTCAAAGGCACTTCTCAAGCTGGTCAGGTAAGGGGCTTTTTGCCCGACCTTCCCGAAGGAAGTTCTCGCCGGAAGCTATCTGTCAACGGAAGGGACATGGACGGCGCGCGATGGTTCAGCGCGGTGACAGGGAGCCTCTCGGGCGTATGGGCCCGTATCGTTGCCCGTCTTCAGGCCCAGCAAGGCTTGGGTTCCCTGGAGGAGTACCAGCGTGAGGTCGGAAGGCTCAGAGGAGAGCTCGAGAGGGTTCGGGCAAAACGTGAGAAGGAGAAGGCGGAATTTGACGCGCGTCACAGGATCCTGGGTCAGTACCCGTCTGATGCGGAGATACCCGTAGCGGAAGTGGACCGCCAGCTCGCGAACCTCCGGCGCATCCGTGAGGATCGTCTAGAGGCTGAGGAACGGGCGTACGAGCGGCAGATCCATGAGCTCGAGCGGCAGGCCGAAGAGCGGTTCGGCCCTCGATAAAGCAGCCGTCAGCAGTCAGCGATCAGCAGTAAG
This sequence comes from Candidatus Methylomirabilota bacterium, assembly GCA_027293415.1. NCBI lineage: Bacteria > Methylomirabilota (SeqCode) > Candidatus Methylomirabilota bacterium. The sequence goes on along the minus strand of JAPUFX010000056.1, from coordinate 2,711 downwards.
CCATTAGCAGTTCTGCAGCCGCTTCTCCAGCAGCTCGACCCACCGCGAAACCAACTGGCGACGTTTTCCTGAAGGTTTGGCCGCCAGATACGCCTGAAGCTCCGTCTGTGCCTTCTTGTACCAGGGGCGACAGGACGGCTCACTATCCCCCATGGCGCGATAGGCGATCCCGAGATGGTAGTGGGCCTCGGGATAGTCGGGCCGAAGTTTGACCGCTGCCTCCAAGATCTCGATCTCCTTTTCCAACAGTTCTCCCCGCCTGTCCCGATAGGCCACTCCGAGGTTGATATGGGTGGGGAGATCCGTTGGATCGAGACGCAGAACCTCGCGAAAGGTCCGGATCGCCTGTTCAAGTTGCCCGGAACGGTGATAGAGGAGGCCGAGGTTAAAGTAGGCTGTCTCGTGGTCAGGGGCAATCTGAATCACTGTCCGGTACTCCCGGATCGCTTCTGCGATTTGGCCATCGAGGGCATAGAGCTGCCCGAGTTCGAAGTGGGTGCTAAGATCTCGGGGATGCTTTGCCAGGTGCTTGACGAGTTCTTGCCTTCGACGGGCCCGCTGCTCTTGGAACATCCGCAACAGCCTCTCCCGCTGCCCCTCTTCCTGGGGGGAAGGGTGAACTGGCGCCGGCCAAGGGGTGACAAGGAGGACCAATCCAACCAGTCCGAGAGTCCAGAGAAATCCTCTTCCCGTATAGTGAATGACCCGCATGGTCGTTGGAACTCCGCGATGTGGTAGCCCTTTCGGCGTGTCCGCTGCCGGTATCATATCGGCCCGCACCCGCGAACGCAAATGTGTTGACAGCAAGAGAGCGGTTGTAGTATGTAGCGACCGGCTGGAAAGCGGCCCAGGGGGGGACGATGCCCTTTATCGCTGACCTACACCTCCACTCTAGGTATAGTCGGGCAACGAGCCGTGAGATGGAGGTGGAATCGCTGGCTCGCTGGGCGCGAAAAAAGGGAATTGCCCTCCTCGGGACTGGAGACTTCACGCATCCCACCTACTTCGCTGAACTCAAGGCCAAGCTCACGCCGGCAGATCCTGGCCTCTACCGATTGAAGAGGGGAGAGCAGGGCGTCCGTTTTATCCTTCAGGTGGAAATCTGCAACATCTACCATGAGGGCGGGCGTCTCCGAAAGATCCATACCCTCTTGTATGCCCCGTCGTTACAGGCGGCGGAGCGAGTGAATGCCGCACTCGCCCGCCGGGGGAACCTCCTGGCCGATGGGCGCCCCACCTTTACTTTTTCGGTCAAAGAGCTCTGTCGCATAGTTTTTGATCTTTCTCCCGACTCGGTCTTGATCCCAGCGCATGCCTGGACACCTTGGTTCTCTGTTTTTGGCTCCCAGTCGGGGTTTGATTCCCTCCAGGAGGCCTTCGACGGCTACTTAGACCGCATCTTCGCGCTCGAGACCGGGCTCTCCTCGGACCCGGCGATGAACTGGCGACTGAGTGCCTTGGATGGAATCACCCTGATGTCCAACTCCGACGCTCACTCCCCATCTCGCCTCGGGCGGGAATGTAACGTCTTTGGTCATCCCCTCGATTACTGGGAGCTCTGGGAGGCGGTCCGGACGCGGGATCCGCGCCGATTCCTCTACACCGTGGAATTCTTCCCGGAGGAAGGGAAATACCATCTAGATGGCCACCGGGCTTGCGGCATCCGCACGACTCCGACAGAAACGCAGGCCTGCGGCCGATCCTGTCCTGTTTGCCGTCGCCCTTTGACCGTTGGGGTGTTGCATCGGGTGGAAGAGCTGGCGGACGGGCCTCCCGGGCGGACGCCTGATGGGGCTATTCCCTTCAAGAATCTGGTTCCCTTGGAAGAGATCATTGCTGCCGCATTGGATCAGCGGGTGGGAACAGTGGCAGTGCGACAGGAGTACGAACGGCTGGTCGCGGCCGGTGGGAGTGAGCTTGCCATCCTTTTGGACCTGAGGCAGGAGGAACTCGGGTCGTTTATGCCACCCAGGATCTTGGAAGCCATCCTCCGGGTCCGGGAGGGACGCCTAACCATAGTTCCGGGGTATGACGGAGTCTACGGAACGGTCAACATCTTCGGAGACGAGCCGCGGGAGGCAATGTCCCTCGGGCGAGCGACGCAGACGCAGCTTTTTTGAGGAGGAGGAGCCATGGCCAAGGCAAAGAAAAAGGCGAAGAAGAAAGGAGCCGCCACGGGAAAAAAGAAGAAAAGGGAAGTCGCAAAGCCCGCGGCGAAGCCGAAGAAAAAAGTAAAGCCGAAGAAAGCAATTAAGCCGAAACGGAAGGTGTCGCCCGCCAAGAAGGCCCCTGCAAAGGCTGCGCCGGCAGAGACGGCGAGGCTTAAGCAAGAAATAGAACGGTGGGAAGACCTTCATGGTCAACTCCAGGAGCAGATCAGGGGCAAGGACAGCACCATCGCCATCCAGATGCAAGAGATCATGGAGCTGAAGAGGACCCTGGAGCAGCTGACGTCTCAGGCCTAGTGCCGTTCCAACTATTTGTGCCAACTTTCTCGCTGCACTCGATCACGGCCCTTGCAACAAGGCAGGCTGTTCAAATTCGGCCCCTCGATCCCTTGATCTTCCTCGGGACGGTGAGGCTCTCGAACCGTCTTCCTCGGGGTGGTGAGCGGTTCGGCTGAGCTCACCGTCGAAGCCCTGTCGAACCACTTATCAGGTTGGAACGGCACTAGTGCCGCACCAACTATTTTTCACTAGCATTCTGCGCTG
>JAPUFX010000055.1 GCA_027293415.1 Candidatus Methylomirabilota bacterium | reverse complement strand
GCCCGGCTTTCTGGCGATGCCGGCCGTGATGACGACCACATCGGAATCGACCGTCTCCTCGTAGCCGTTCGTCCCCACGATCCGGCTATCAAACCCCTCCACGGGACCTGCCTCCCAGAGATCCAAGGCCTTGCCCTGGGGCAGTCCCTCGATGATATCCACGAGCACGATGTCTCCCAGCTCTTTACCCGCCGCCCAGTGTGCCGCGGTCGCGCCCACGGCCCCTGCTCCAATGATGCTGATCTTTGGCCTACCCATGGTTGATCCCCTCACTCTCGTTCAGGGTTCACGGTTTATAGTTCAATGTCCAAAGTCCAAAGTCAGGGTTGAGAGCTTAGAGTCTAGAGTCCAACGTCGAGGATCCAACACCTAAAACCTAACACGCAAGACCCAAGACCCGGCACTCCACACCCAACCACTAGTCACCAGCCACTAGCCACCAGACACTTTTTTGTTATCGGTCATCGGACGTCGGTCATCAGTTAACGGTGAACGGTGGCCAGTTCGAAGCCAAACTGCGAGAACATTGAGGACTCAGCTAGCGTCGCTTCTGCAGCGACACATAGTCACGGTGATCGGCCCCGGTATAGACCTGCCGCGGCCGGGCGATCTTCTGCTCCGGATCCAGCAGCATCTCCTGCCACTGGGCGAGCCAGCCGGGGGTCCGGCCAATCGCAAACAGCACCGGATAAATGTCCACGGGGAACCCCATCGCCTGGTAGATGATCCCCGAATAGTAATCGACGTTCGGGTAGAGGCGGCGCTTGACAAAGAAATCATCCTCCAGGGCGATCCGCTCCAGCTCCAGTGCGATGTCCAAGAGGGGGTTTCGCCCGGTGACCTCGAAAACTTTTTCGGCAATCTCCCTGATGATCTTGGCCCGGGGATCGTAGTTCTTGTACACCCGGTGCCCAAACCCCATGAGCAGCGCCTCCCGCGCCTTGACCTTCTTGACAAACTCGGGAACATTTTCCTTCGAGCCGATTTCCCGCAGCATCCGCAGGACCGCCTCGTTGGCCCCCCCGTGCAGTGGCCCGTACAGCGCTGCACAGGCCGCCGCCACCGCGGAGTAAGGATCCACGTGGGAGCTGCCCACACTACGCATGGCGTTGGCGCTACAGTTTTGCTCGTGGTCCACGTGGAGGATGAAGAGCACATCCAGCGCCCGCTCGAGAATGGGATCTGGCTTATATTTCTGCTCAGTCATCTTGAAGAGCATGTTGAGGAAGTTGCCGCTGTACGAGAGGTCGTTGTCTGGATACGCGTAGGGCATCCCCAGGCTGTGCCGGTATGCGAAGGCCGCCAAGGTGGGCATCTTGGCGATCAGGCGGAAAATCTGCTTCTGCCGGCTGGCCGGGTCCAAGATACCTTTGGCGTTCGGGTAGAAGGTGGAAAGGGCCCCCACCGTCCCCACCAGAATCCCCATGGGGTGGGCGTCGTAGTGAAACCCGTCTATGAACTTCTTGATGTTCTCGTGGATCATGGTGTGGTGGGTAATGTTGTAGACCCACTCCTCCAGCTGCCTCCCCGTGGGCAGCTCACCATGGAGGATCAGATAAGCCGTCTCGAGGAACGTGCTTTGCTCGGCCAACTGCTCGATCGGATACCCCCGGTACCGCAGGATCCCCCGCTCTCCGTCGATGAAGGTAACCCCGCTTTTGCACGAGGCCGTATTCATGAAGGCGGGATCGTAGCTCAGGAGCCCGAAGTCCTCCTCGGACACCCGGATCTGCCGGAGATCACCTGCCTGAATGGACGCCCCGTACGTCGGATACAGGCCGTACTGGATGGGGAGCTCGTAGGTCTTGCCGGTGCGGTTATCAGTAATCGTCAACGTGTCCTTTCCCATGATCTGTCCTCCACAACTCGCGGTTCAGGGTTCATCGTTCATAGTTCAGGGTTCACGGTTCAGAGTCATTGGTGGTCGGTGATTGGTGAACACCACCAGCCACTAGCCACCCATCACTTGTCCTCGTCGGTCATCAGTCATCGCCCAGTTCAGCCCATGTTCTCGATAATCGCGTCCCCGTACTGTGAGCACTTCACCTCGGTCGCCCCCTCCATCAACCGTGCGAAGTCATAGGTCACTCGCTTCTGCTGAATGGTTTGCTCCATCCCCCGATAGATGCGGTCAGCCGCCGGATGCCAGCCCAGGTGCTCGAGCATCATGGCCCCGGCGAGGATGACCGCACCCGGGTTGACCTTGTCCTGGCCCGCATACTTCGGGGCGGTGCCGTGGGTCGCCTCAAAGAGCGCCGTTGGGATCCCGATGTTGGCCCCTGGCGCGATCCCTAAACCCCCCACCTGGGCGGCGCAGGCATCGGAGAGGTAGTCTCCGTTGAGGTTGGGGGTAGCGAGGATGTCATACTCATCGGTCCGGGTAAGGATCTGCTGGAACATGCTGTCGGCGATTCGATCCTTGACCACCACCACCCCCTCCGGGGCCCGGCCCTTGTATTTGGCCCAGAGGTCGTCTTCGAAAACGGTCACGTTGGCGAATTCCTCCCGGGCCAGCTCGTACCCCCAGTCCCGGAAAGCCCCCTCGGTATACTTCATGATGTTGCCCTTGTGGACGAGGGTGACGCTTTTTCGCTTTCGAGCAAGGGCGTATTGAATCGCCATCCGGACGAGCTGTTTGGTGCCCGTCACGCTGATCGGTTTGATCCCGACGCCGGAGTCGGGCCGGATTTTGGCCTTCATCTCTTTGGTGAGAAACTCAATGACCTTCTTCGCCCCCGGTGAGCCCTGGGCCCACTCGATCCCGGCGTAGACATCCTCGGTATTCTCCCTGAAGATGACCACGTCCATCTTCTCCGGATGCCTCACCGGGCTCGGACTGCCCCGAAAGTAGCGGACCGGTCGGACGCAGGCGAAGAGGTCGAGGATCTGCCGCAGCGCGACGTTGAGGCTCCGGATGCCGCCCCCGACTGGGGTGGTGAGGGGCCCCTTGATGGCCACGATGTGATCCCGGATGGCCGTGATGGTCGCCTCAGGGAGCCACTCCCCGGTCTGCTTTTGAGCCTTTTCGCCAGCGAGGATCTCAGTCCAGACGATGCGTTTCTGCCCCCCGAAGGCCTTCTCGACGGCTGCATCGATGACCCGCACACTCGCCGCCCAAATATCGGGTCCGATCCCATCCCCCTCGATGAAGGGGATGATAGGATCGTCGGGGACGACGAGTTGTCCGTCCTTGAACTGAATCCTGGTCCCGTTACCCTTTGCCACCTTGGTGACATCCTCCGATGTAAAAGCGAGTTAAGCTTGCTGCCTCTTTATCACCTTTTCCCCAATGGCCTGAAGCATTTCATTGTTGGTGCCGAACTTAAACTCCTTGAGGCCCCGCTTGCCGGCCTCCTCCCACTCGACCTGCTCCAGAATACGCCAGAGTCCCTTATGGACCACCGGGACCGACTCCTCCCGAAGACGGTGATACACGGTGCCAATCCGCTCGTAGATCTCCCGGCGAGAGAGCCCGGGGACCGCGGCCAGGAAGCGGTTGATAACAGATGCCCCCTTTTCCCCGTCGAGCTTCGCTTTGCCGATCACTCCCTCGCTGGCGTTCCGCGACCAGCCGATGACAAAGACGCCATCTATGAACTGCTCGGCCTCGGGGTCATAGGCTTGATAGGGTGCCGCCTCAGGGTCCTGAGGATCCGGGGTGGGATTAGTCGTATAGCCCCAGCCTCCCTTAATGGCGGCAAGACCGAGGTCGTGGTCCACGACGTCCCCGACGGCAAAGACCACCGTGTCCACCGGAAGCTCCATCATCTCGCCCAAACCCTTGGCGGCCAGCTTGCCGCCTCGGTCGACTAACGTGTTTTCTTCTATCTCCAGGGCGACTATGCGCCCGGTCTCATCCCGGATGACCCGCTTCGGTGACGAGAGAAAGCGAAAGGTGAGACGGGTCGGACTCTTGCCCCCCTTTAGCTCAACATGACAGTCCTTGGTCAACTCTTTATAGAGGGTGTCCATGTCCTGGCCAAGCGGTTCGAGCCGGGCTCGAATCCGCTCGAGCTCCGCCGTTAACGCCTCCTTGTCGATGTTCCAGGCGACGGCCCGCATCTCGCGGTCATCATAAGCCCGCTCTTTCGGTCCTCGCCGAGCTACGGCCATCACCTCAGGAACCTTACGGACCGTGACCAGATAGTGGGCGATATCCACCATGACATTGCCGACGCCGATGATGACCACGCGGTCACCCATGGGAAAGTCTTTCTCACTAAAGGGAGGGAGGAGATTGAAGTGATAGACCAGATCCTTGGCATGATACACGGATGGCCCTTCGTCCCCAGGAAGGCCTAACGACTTCGTCCCCTGGGCCCCGGCCCCAACGACGATCGCGCTCGGTTTCAGATCCTTGAGATCGCTGAGACTCACGGCCGCCGCCGCCCCCACCTGGACGTTGCCAAAGTACACGACCCGGGGATCAGCGAGGATCCGCCGAAAGTGCTTCCGCAGGCCTTCCTTCATCTGGTGCTTCGACGGGTAGATGCCATACTCCGCCAACCCCCCCGGTTTGATATCCCGGTTCAGGATCATGACGGTATGCCCCTTCTCGGTGAGCTTGGCGGTGGCATACAGGGCCGCAGGTCCGGCCCCTACCATGACGACGAGATGTCCGTTCCGCTCCTGCATCAATTCTCCATCCGTTCCTTTTGTTCCTTTTGCTCTGCCATCATGCCGCCGGCCACCATCACCGCTTCTTCTTGCGCGGGCCCCGTCTCTTCGAGAGGACATCGTCGACCCAGGTCAGGGCTACCATCGCCGTGGGGAAACCGGACGTGGTGATGGCCAGGAGCGCCACCTGATGGAATCCTCCGCACTGGCCCCCTGCTCGATGGCCAAGCGGGTGTGGGCCTTGACCGCCCCCTCCAGACGGCCGCCAATCGCGATCCCCAGCTTGATCAGTTCTCGGCACTTCGGCCTGAGTGGCCCCTCCTGGTGGACTGCCGCGCCCATATGATCATAAGCCTTCCACACCCGCCGGAAGGCCTCTTGAAAGTGCTTGTAGGCTGGCGGTAGTTTCCCCATAACTCCTCCCCTATTATGTCACCCTTCCGCGGGCTTCTTCTTTCTTATCTTATCCTCGTTCCACAGATCCGTCATCCAGAGCAGTCACGGTTGCAGCCTCTGCCCCCAGGGGTGAGAGCCTATGCCGAAGAGGTTCTCCTGGCCCGATCACCCGCCCATGGAGGAAGGAGTAGTGACGAAACCGGGCTGGCATATGGGAGCCGACCGAGGCGATCCCCACGACCAGCAGGAGAAGCAATATTCGGGCCTCCCAGAAGAAAGGGACGGCCAGCAGGATTCCGAGCTTGACGAGAACCGTGATCCCCTTTCCCAGGAAGACCGAGTAAAGCCCCACGGCATACACCTCCAGGGCGATTAACCCGATGCCGCTCAGGATGGTCAGCCAGAGGGACGGCAAGAGTTTCTCTGCGTCGACCGCAAAGGTATGGCCGCCTAGTAGTATACCAAAGGCCGCCAGATGCAACGTCCGAAAAGCAATAGACTAGGCCCTCGCTCCCGGCAGGAACCATATGCTCCGGAAAGAACCAGTCTCGCAAAAACCCGGCCATCGCCTTTGCTCCTTTCCGACCCCAAAACCTGCTCAAAGGGCACGCAATGACGCCGGGAGTGAGCAATGTGGGTGCCACGGAGAAATAGACACGCCCGTAAAGTGCTAACGTATGAATTCTTCAGGATTAGATTGGATGGATAAGAAGTGAAGCAGCCAAGACCTTGAGAGACCAGTGAGACACACCTGCCCCGAACGGCTTTCAGGGGGAGCGCGAAAGACAACGAGGATGTTGACAAGATCGCGGTTTAGCTGAATGGGACAGAACTGCCCCATGTCGTGAGACTGTCCCAAGGTCAGGGGCAAGGCGGGGCGACCTCGCTCAGGCTGCTACTACCCACGGGGTTTCTGTCCTACTCCATCTCGGCTGGGTGAATCTAATAATTACTTGTACTCGATCAAGGTGCATACAGTTGAGGGGATTTCCGCCACTCACTTGACACAATCCCCATCGTAGCACAAAATGACTCTCGTCATTGCTTCCATGGAGGATCCTCCATAGCCTGAAACTGCCTTTGAGAGATCTGGTGATAGAACCCTGATAGGTAAGATTCATAGCTCACCGCACGGCCCGGGAGGGCGATAGGAACTTAACCCTATGTCACATCCGCATATCAGCCTCATTATTCCTATTTATAATGAGGAAGCCCTGATTGAACCGCTTCTCGAAAGGTCTATCCATGTCCTGAATAGCATGACTGAGGATTTTGAAATCATCGCCGTCGATGATGGAAGCACGGACCACAGTCTCCGCACGTTGCGCGAATACCACGACAAAGATAACCGAATGAAGGTCTTAGTCCTTTCCAGAAACTTTGGTCACCAAGCCGCCTATACCGCAGGGTACCACTATGCGAAAGGGGACTACATCGCCATGATGGACGGCGATCTGCAAGACCCCCCAGAGTTATTAAAAGATATGTACGATCGTCTCATCACCACAGATTGCGATATCGTATCTGCCAAGAGGATCCACCGGCAAGAAAAGTTCACAAGACGCTTATTGGCAAAGTCCTTTCATTTTGTTTTTGCACGCTTATCAGCAATGCAACGCCTTGTGGATGTTGGCAATTTCTCTCTGTTCAATCGAAAGGCCTTATCCGCGATGTTATCATTTCACGAAAAACACAGGTACTTACCGGGATTGAGATCTCTGATCGGGTTCAACCACGAGTATGTCGAATATTCCAGGCAGGACCGACCGACTGGCAGGTCAAGAATGACTGTTCGAATGCTGTTCAGGTTAGCCTTCGATGCCTTTTTTTCATTTTCGGACCTTCCGATCAAGGCGTGCTTGTGGACAGGGTTATTCGGCATCGTTTTACTTGTGTTTGCAACGCTATACATACTAATCAGCAAAGTTGTAGGACTTGCCCCCCTGGGCTGGTCATCGACGTTATTGAGCATCTACTTTCTTGCTTCGGTCCAGCTGCTATTCCTCGGCATCATCGGCGAATACATTTCGAGAATCTACAGAGAAACGCAGAACAGACCCATCTTTATAGTCCAAGAGTATATAGACTAACCCCGCCACCCCATCTCCCTAGCCCGCACACGCGGGGCGGAGTCGAAGCCCGGAAGGCAGATTATTCACTTCTATGTGAATAATCCGGGCTAGGTGACTCGAGGCGTGGAGCCCCTCATCCTCGGTTAAACTGAACACGCTGAAAAGGGAAATAGATCTAATTAACTATTGAAAGGATATCTGATGATGACATCGTTTTGGGATATTTTCCTGGTCTTAATAACCGCCTTGCTGGCTGCTGTCGGGCAGCTCTTCTTCAAATGGGGGGCCGGCTCGATCTCGTCTAATCTGTGGGACTGGGTCCTCAACTGGTCCCTCATCGTGGGACTCGCGTTGCACGGCGTGGGTTTCGTCCTCTTGGTCGTTGCCCTCAAGCAGGGGTACCTTTCCATCCTATATCCTGTGCTGGCCACAAGTTACATCTGGGTTGCCCTGCTGTCGGTGCGTTTTCTCGGCGAGCCCTTCTCGACGACCCAATGGATAGGGACGGCCCTGATCATGGGTGGCATTAGCCTGATCGTGCGATAAGAGGATCGCACGGGGAACATCCTCAACCCTCACCTTTTTCTCTTCGGCTTCTTGCTTGCCATGAAGACCCAGGCCCAATTGAG
>JAPUFX010000054.1 GCA_027293415.1 Candidatus Methylomirabilota bacterium | reverse complement strand
GGCAGCGGGTGATGGCCCGGAGTCATCCAAGCAAGAGAGCGCAGCCGCCCCGGCTCGGCTGTTCGGATCCGGCAAGCAGGAAATTGCCATCGCGGTCGGATACGCGTTTCCCTTACCCGTCGGAAACACGACCCCTGAGATCGATGACCTTCAGTATGTCTTTCTGGCCCCGCGGTGGGGTATCGGCATCACCGACCCCCTGGGGGGGGGCGCCTTTTACCGGGGTAACTTTGAGCTGCTGGTGGAAGGGCAGTTTTTCTTCGAGACGGAGCCCACGAGCGGGTGGGGGGGGGGATTCGCGTTGCTGTTCCGGTACAATTTCCTTCCCGAAGGCAAATTCATTCCCTTCGTGGAGGCCGGGGCAGGCATTCTCGGTTTGGACTTCGATGTGGCGGGTCAGGATGACGGCTTCAATTTTTCACCCCAAGCCGGGTTGGGCTTTCATTACTTCCTCTCTGAGAATACGGCACTGACCGGCGAATGGCGGTGGCTTCACATCTCGAATGGCGACACCCGCGAGCCGAACTTTGGCATCGACTCGAGCCTGTTTCTCATCGGGGTCTCGTTTTTCTTGGAGTAACGGCATTTATTTTGTATATTGTTGAAGATATCAGCAGGAAGGAGACAAGGAAATGACATCTTGGACGATTGAAGAGGGTCCCGCTATGCAGGGGGTGGAAAAGGCGATCCACGGGGCGCAGGAGTATGTCCTGAGCATCCAGCATCCGTTGGGTTATTGGATAGGCGAACTGGAAGCGGATAGCACCCTGACGTCTGAGTACCTCATGCTCCGCCGCTTTCTGGGGCGGGTGGATCAGGACCTGGAACGAAAGGGCGCCAATTACCTCCGGGCCAAGCAGCTGCCCGATGGGGGATGGGATCTCTTTCCGGGAAGTCCCAGTGACATCAGTGCCACGGTCAAGGCCTACTTCGCCTTGAAGCTCGTGGGGCACGGTCCCGACGAGCCCTTCATGGCCAAGGCCCGGGAAAATATCCTGGCCAAAGGCGGGGTCACCAAGGCCAACGTCTTCACCAAGATTACCCTCGCCCTGTTCGGGCAGTACGACTGGCGGGGGATACCGGCCATGCCGATAGAAATCATGCTGCTCCCGCGCCAGTCCTATTTCAACATCTATGAGGTCTCGTATTGGTCCAGAACGGTCATCGTCCCCCTCTGCATCCTCATGGACCTCAAGCCGGTCTGCCGGATCCCGGAGGCAGCGCGCATTGATGAACTGTACGTCCCGTCCCGAGCCGAGGCCGATCTGCGATTCCCGCTCAGCGACCAGCTCATTTCGTGGAAGAACTTTTTCATCGGGCTGGATAGGCTGCTCCCCAATCTAGAGAACTGGGCCCCACGTCCCTTCCGGGCTCGGGCGCGCCAGCGGGCGTTGGCCTGGACCCTGACGCGGATGGGGCCGGGAGGCTTGGGCGGGATTTATCCGGCCATGGCCAACGCGGTGATGGCCTTGCACACCCTTGGCTACTCTGAGGACCACCCCAAGATGGCCGAGGGGTGGAAGGAGATCGAACTCCTCGGGATCGAGGAGGCCGACACCTTTCGTATGCAGCCCTGTCTCGCTCCCATCTGGGATACGTCCCTTGCGATGAACGCCTTGGTGGAGTCTGGCCTGCCCGGGAACCACCCGGTACTGCTTAACGCTGCCGCGTGGCTGGTCCAAGGGCAGATCCTGCGACGCGGTGACTGGCAGGTGAAGCGGCCGAATCTTCCTGCTGGAGGGTGGCCGTTCCAATTCCGGAACGACTTCTATCCGGACACCGATGACACCGCCATGGTGCTGATGGCCCTCAAGAAGGTCCGGCTGCCGGATCGGGCCGACATCCGACAGGTCATCAAAGTGGGCCTCGGCTGGTTTCTCGGCATGCAATCAGAGAGTGGCGGATGGGGCTCTTTCGATGCGGACAACACCCGTTTCCTCCTCAATCACATTCCCTTTGCGGACCACGGGGCCCTCCTCGATCCGCCCACCGAGGATTTGGCTGGACGGGGACTCGAGACGCTCGGAACTTACGGCGAAACCGCCGCGCATCCCGAGGCGGCCAGGGCGCTGGCCTTCATCAAGGAAACGCAGTGTGCAGATGGCTCCTGGTACGGTCGCTGGGGCGTTAATTATATCTATGGGACGTGGTCGGTCCTCCGAGGCCTTCAGGCCATCGGGGAAAATATGAATGCTCCGTACGTCCGGCGGGCCGTTCGATGGCTGGAAGAACACCAAAATGTGGACGGCGGATGGGGAGAGACCCTTTTAAGCTATGCGGACCCGGCCCTCGCCGGGAAGGGGGAGAGTATCCCCAGCCAGACCGCCTGGGCGCTTCTCGGACTTCTCGCGGCGGGAGAGGCGAGGAGCCCGGCAGTGGCCAGGGGGATCCGGTATCTGGTTGAAACCCAACGTCCGGACGGCTCTTGGGACGATCCCCGTTGGAACGGGACCGGCTTTCCACGTATCTTTTTCCTCAAGTACCACCTCTACCCGGTCTATTTCCCCCTGTGGGCCCTCGGCGTTTACCGAGAGGCCCTGTCAAGAAGTCAAGCCCAATTCTGATTTCCCTAAACACGGCCGGTGTGTATAATTGCCTATAGTAACGGCCACGATTGGCGGGACCTCCTGTCCACGCCCCAGGCTGCGAGTTCCCCGGCCTACCCATGGACGCCCTTACCCGACGACATTGTCTTTCCGTGACGGGATCATCCAAAAGGTACGGGCTCAGGAGGGTCAAGGAGAAGTAGCCATTGAGTCAAGGAGTCTCGAAAGGTGCATAGACGACAGGTGCTGAGGCAGCTCGCGAGTGTCGGGTTGGTCGTGGCCGGTGTCGCCCTGATCGCATGGATACTCTGGGCGGTCGGGTGGCCGGCCATTGAAGCGAACCTCTCGGTGATCGGGGGGTGGTTTGTTGCCCTGGCGGCCTTCTATGTATTTGCCGAACTTGCCTTTACGGCTGGATGGTGGGTTCTCATCGATCGACAGTTGCGGCATTCGAAATTCATGAGGCTCTTTGGGGTGTACCTCGCGAGTCATACGATTAACTACCTGATCCCCTCAGGAAATTTTGCGGGAGAACCGGTGAGAGCCGATTTGTCGCGCGAAAGCCTGGGACTGAGCCATGCGCTCGCCTCGATTACGGTTCACAAGCACGCCGAGTTCTTGTCGCAATGGCTGTTTCTGACTGCTGGCATGGCGGTCTGCCTCACGCAATTTGATCTGTCGACACCGATGAAGCTGGCCGCCGCGGCACTGCTCGGTGGGCTGGGAGTCGCTCTCGTCCTGATGACATGGGCACTGCGGAAGGGGTCTTTCTTGCCAATACTGCATTGGTTGGCTCGCTGGAAACTTCTTGCTTCCCGGCTCCAATCGTATCAACCCTTGGCAGAAACCCTTGATGCCAGGATCCAGGGTTTCTATAGTGGCAAGCAAGGCCACTGGTTCGCTGCCGCTACGGGCTGGTGCCTCGTCGGATGGTGCGGGGGGCTCGTAGAAACGTACGTGATCCTGCGTCTGCTGTCCCCGACAGCCGGGTGGGAGACGGCGGTGGCCGTGGAGACGCTGGCAATGATCCTCAACAGCCTGCTGGTGTTTGTCCCAGGGCGTATCGGCAGTGCAGAAGGGGTGCGGGTTGGGGTGTTTGTGCTACTCGGCCTGCCGGCCGCACAGGGGATGGCCTACGGCCTTGTGCGCCGAGGTCGCGAGCTGATCTGGATTGTTCCAGGGTTGGTAGTTCTGCTGAAGAGGTATGGCGGACGACTTGGTCGGTTGGGGCTCCCTGAGGTGCCAAGCGGGACATCGTTGCAGGAACGTGACTCAACCATTCCGAAGTTCTCGGCCGACCGTGGGTAAGACCGCATGGACCTCGGTGCTGTTCGACTTTGGCGGGACGTTGGATGCCAACGGTATCGCCTGGAAGGAACGATTCTTTCGCTTGTACCGTGACGAAGGTCTTGGATTCTCATCCGAGCAGTTTGATCGGGTCTTCTACACGGCCGATGACGCGCTCGTGGGAACCATTCCTTCCACCTTTTCGTTTCGGGATACGGTGGGGCGGCTCGCTCAGGGTGTGGCAGACGGGCTCGGCTTGCAGGACCCCATGCTTGGTGAAAGGATTGCCAAGCGTTTTCTGGAGGAAGCGCTGGAGCGGCTTGGTGCCGGCGCGCAACTCTTGAATGAACTCAGCCAGCGGTATCGGCTCGGGATGGTCTCGAACTTTTATGGCAACCTCGCCACGGTCTGCGATGAGGTGGGGCTCAGCCCTTTCCTGACGGTCGTCGTGGACTCAACCCAGGTGGGTTGCCTCAAGCCGGACCCGCAGATCTTTCGGGTGGCACTGGCGGGGTTGAAAGCCAAGCCGGCAGAGGCGGTTTTTGTGGGCGATTCCTTCCCCCGGGACATGGCTGGCGCCCGCGGGGTCGGGATGGCCCATATCTGGCTGATGCCCGAGACGCTTCGAAAATCAGGAGGGTGCTGTCCGAACGACCCTGTGATCCATACCCTTGATGGATTGCGGGAGTTATTGTTGTGAACGGCGAGCCGATCGTGAAGGGAGGGATCATCGCGGCAGGGGCAGGCGTCCGCCTTCGGCAGGCAGGCTGGACGATGCCGAAGCCTCTGGTTCCCGTGGCCGGGATGCCGTTGATCGAGCACGTTATCCGAAATTTTCTGGCTGCCGGAATCTCTTCGCTGGTGATCATCGTCAACGAGCAGGCACGCGAGTGTGCAGACTGGGTGCGGTCACGTTTCCCCGATCTGGACCTCGAGATCATCGTGAAAACGACAGACTCCTCGCTCGAAAGCTTTCTAGAAGTGGGGGGTCGGCTCGGCTCGGGCCGCTCCCTGATTTCAACGGTGGATGCCTGGTGTCCTGAAGAGGTGTTTGTCACCTTCGTGCGAACGGCGCGGCTGTTCCCCTCTCATGCGATCGTTTTGGCAGTAACGCCGTTCGTGGACGATGAGCGACCATTGTGGGTGAACCTGGATGTGTCGGGTCGCGTGACACACCTCGGCGGAGACTCCGGAGACGCCGTGACGGCGGGAATGTATCTCGTCCCAGAGCAGGTGCGGCGCATGTCCCCTCCACCCGAGGTGAAAAGGCTGCGAGAGTTCCTGGTCTGGCTCCTGAATCGGGGAGAGCCTGTATACGGTGTGAGCCTTCCGGCGGTGGTGGATGTCGATCGGGGCAGGGATGTCTCCCTTGCCGAGACGCTGGCCCACCGCGGCGGCGGGCCGCAGCAAAGTGAGTCGGGAGGGTAGCAGTGAGCAACCTGTGGTGCTTGGGAATTTTTCGGGAACGCGCCCATTCGCCGGGGCGGGAATTTGATGATGCCGAAATACTCCGGCTGACGGGAAAGCACCTGGAAGCCAAGGGATTTCAGGTAAACCTGAGCGACCCGGACGAGGTGGGCCGGATGGACGATCAGTCTCCTGCGTTTATCTTTCTGATGTGTGAGCGTCCCGCGATCCTCAGCCAACTTCGCCGATATGAAGAGTGCGGTGTGCTTCAGGTCAATAGTCCGTTGGCGGTCCTGAATACATATCGGGACCGCATGATCCCCCTCATTGAGCAGGCGGCCATTCCATTTCCTCGGAGTGTTTTTGTGTCAACGGCATCGACAGACCTTGAGGTGTCCGGACCTGTGTGGGTCAAGCGTGCCGATGTCCATAACACCCAGGAAGGTGATGTGGTCTTTGCGCCGACCATAGCCGCAGCGCAGGAAGCCCTGCGTCATCTCGCCGGCCGGGGGATTCCCCGGGCGGTGATCCAGGAGCATTTCGCTGGGGATCTGATCAAATTCTATGGGGTGGGCGATCCTGGCCGTCTTCCGGGAGAACAGCCCTGGTTTCAATGGTTCTATCACCGGGACCAGGATCTGGCCGGGTATTCCTTCGATCAGATGATACTGGCCACGTTCGTACGGCAGGCGGCAGCGGCGTTGGGTCTTGAGGTCTATGGAGGCGATGCCATTGCGACGAAAGAGGGCGCGGTGGTCTTGATTGATCTGAATGCATGGCCCAGCTTTGCGCTCTACCGCGATGAAGCGTCGGTCCGGATTGCATCGTACGTGGAGGCCCGGTTCACCAGAGGATCGCAACGATGAAGCGGAAAGTACCAGGTCCCCGTTCGAAACAGATCGTTGAGCAGGAACAGCGACACATGGCCCCCGGGCTTCAGTCGATCGCCCTCTACTCAGGATTGGCGATGGCCCAGGGGAAAGGCTGTACGCTGGTTGACGAGGATGGAAACGAGTACATCGATTTCATCGCGGGGATCGGAGTCGGCAGCGTTGGTCACTGTCATCCACACTATGTGGACGCGTTGAAACGGCAGGCCGAACGCCTCACGTTTGGCAGTTTCACGACGGAGACCCGGAGCCGGTTCCTCGAGCTGCTCGCCTCGCTCACTCCTGAAGGGCTCACCCGTATCCAGTTGTTTTCCGGAGGGGCAGAAGCCATGGAAGCCGCCTTCCGGCTGGCCAAATCTGCGACGCGCCGGTTTGAGTTTATCGGGTTCTGGGGTGGATTTCACGGGAAGACCGGCGGGGTGTTGGGACTCCTCGGAGACAATTTCAAGCAACATCTGGGCCCGTTTATGCCGGGTCTCCACGTGTCTCCGTACGCCAACTGCTACCGGTGTCCCTTGAACCTGAAGTATCCGGACTGCGGCATTGCGTGCGTGGAGCACCTTCGGGACGTTATTCGGTACCAGACGCAGGGCGAAATTGCGGCGATCGTCGTCGAGCCGATGCAGGGCACGGCCGGGAACGTCATCCCGCCGGAAGGCTTTCTGAGGGCGGTACAGGCGATCGCGAAGGAGCACGATGCGCTGATAATTTTTGACGAAATGCTGACCGGCTTCGGACGGACCGGGAAGATGTGGGGGTGTGACCACGACGGGGTCGTACCGGATGTGATGACCATCGGCAAAGGGATGGGGAGTGGGTTTCCGGTGAGTGGGCTCATCTCGACGGACGAGCTGACGCGGGCGAAACCGTTTGCGAATCCCAGCGGCAGCTCGTCGAGTTACGGCGGGAATCCATTGGGCGCAGCCGCTGGCCTCGCTTCGCTGGAAATCATTCTGAAAGAGGATCTCGTGGCGAATGCAGAGCGCGTCGGGGCGATCATGCTGGCGAGGCTTCAGTCGCTGAAAGAAAAATATCGGTTTGTCGGAGATGTGCGCGGCAAGGGTCTGATGCTCGGGGTGGAACTGGTCAAGGACCGTGCAACGAAAGAGCTCCTTTCGCCGGAGGTGACGCGGGCGCTGTTTCACGAATGCCTGCGGCGGGGTCTTGTGGCCATGTGTTATTCCCCCGTCATCCGCATCAATCCCCCGCTGGTGGTCACGGAACAAACCGCATTGGACGGGTTGGCCATCCTAGATGAAGCCATGGGGGCGGTGGCCAAGGAATGGCGGCTTGGGTAGTATGAGCTTGCGGGGAGCAATCATTGGCCTCGGGAACGTTGCGGTCCACGGGCATCTTCCGGGGTGGTTAGAGCGACCGGATGTTGAAATTGTCGCCGCAGCTGATACGCGTGCGGCACGAAGGGAAGAACTGCAAAAACACCTGCCTCAGGCCCATTGGTACGCATCCCTGGATGCGCTGTTGGCCGGTGAGGTGCTCGACTTCGTGGATATCTGCACGCCGCCCGCGACGCATGCGGGGCTGATTCGGGCCGCCCTTCAGCATGGCGTGCACATTCTCTGCGAAAAGCCACTGGTAAGCCGGCGAGAAGACCTGGATGTTGTGGGCGAACTCCTGGCTCAGGATCACCGAGTCTTGGCCACGGTGCACAACTGGCATCAGGCGCCAATCATCAGGAAAGTGTGTGAGCTTCTTCGGCAGGGGGCCATTGGCGAGATTCGGCGATGCACCTGGCAGACTCTTCGAACCAAGCCTGCCAGCGCCGTCGAGACCCAGGACGGGAATTGGCGGATTGATCCCACCATGGCAGGAGGGGGGGTCTTGATGGACCATGGCTGGCATGCGTTCTATGTGCTGTATGGATGGTTGGGCCAGGTGCCGGATCGGATCAGCGCGCGACTCGAGACTCGACGGTATATAGAGTGGCCCATCGAGGACACCGCCACAGTTCGACTCGAGTTTTCTGCGGCGACTGCGGAAGTCTTTGTCACGTGGGCCTCTCATGAGAGGAAAAACTGGGCCAGCCTGGAAGGGACACGAGGTATGATTCGGATTGAAGGCGACACGGTGGTACTGACCGCATCGAGTGTTAAGGGGGACGAAATACGATGGGTGTGCCCTCCTGCTTTGTCTACCGGGTCCCATCACCCTGACTGGTTCGGAGGCGTCGCGAGCGAATTCGTATCAGAAGTCACCGGGACCTCGACCGTCACGTCTCGGAGTTTGGCGGAGGCTTCTCTTTGTGTCACCTTGGAGGCCTTGGCACAGGAATCAAGTCGGCAAAGCGGAGCATGGATGCCGGTCTCTGGGCGATTACCGCTCGTTGCAGCGCGATGAGGGGCGAAGGTAAGGTGGAGTCGCTGAGCGTCATGACCGCAAGTCACAACGCCCAAGAGAGCGCGACCGCGTCAAGTTTGTTCATCATCGCCCCATATGAATCCAGTGAACACACGCAGGTTTCGCCCGGCACGATGCTCTTGGGTCTTCCCCTGTTGCGTCGGTGTGTGTTGGCAGCTAGTCGTGCCGGGTTCGGACGGATTGTGGTACAAACCCCTGAGCCTGCCGGCGCAAAGCGTCTTCTCGATGGCGCACCGGTCACGGTGCTCTCTCCTGGTGAGCCGATTCAGCCACTCCCGCCCGGCCGCATCGTAATGCTGGCGGCGAACGTGCTTCCACGAATACAGTGGTTACGGGGACTTCTGGAGATGCAGATCGAGCCGGGCCAGCTGTATCGCGATGCGGAAAGGGTGGCCGTGATCGAAGCGGCCGACTCGGAAGCGATCATCTCGATTGTGTCGCGTGGCCTCCAGGCATCAGACCTGTATGCCGCACTGGGACAGTCCTTCAATACAGTCGACCAGCCGCTTGGTCGGGAGGGGATGCTCGCCCTGGCCACACCACAAGATGTCACCAAAGCTGAGGACTGGCTTCTCCGGGGGCTGATCAAAGAGAGCGAAGGCTTCATGTCGCGCCACTTCGAGCGGTGGATCTCCCTGGCGATTTCACGGAGGCTGGTCACGACCCGCATAACACCCAATGCCATGAGCGCTGTAAGTGTCGGGATCGGGCTGCTGGGTGCCCCCTTCTTCCTCTCGTCGAGCCCGGCTTATCAACTCACCGGTGCGATCCTCTTTCTGGCCCACTCCATTCTGGATGGGTGCGACGGCGAGCTGGCACGGTTGAGGTTTCAGGAGTCCCGCTGGGGTGGCCTGATTGATTTCTGGGGAGATAATGTGGTTCATGCCGCAGTCTTCTTCTGCATGGCGGTCGGGTGGAGTTTGGCCACGCAGACATTGTGGCCTCTGCTGCTCGGGGCCTTTGCGGTTGCTGGCACTGTCGGCTCGGCCGGGTTCGTCTATTGGTATACCATGCGAGAGAAACGCTCGGACGGACCTCTCTTTAGCTCAGTTGTTCGATCACCGGCGCCCGGCGTGTCTCGTCTCTTGGACGCCCTGGCTCATCGAGATTTCATCTATGGTGTCATCTTGCTATCAGCCTTTGGAAAAGCCGCATGGTTTCTGGTCCTGACCGCGGTTGGCGCTCCAATATTCCTGCTCCTACTATTTTGGACCGCTCGCAACAACTCACGCAAAGAAGAGAGGCTATCATGAGTGAACAGACTTCGTTTTACCCCGAGCTAACCAGAGAAATCGCCCCGGCACAGGGGAAGCTGGGCGTCCTGCTGCCTGGCCTGGGGGCGGTAAGCACGACCCTCATTGCTGGCGTCCATTTGATCAACAAAGGGCTCGCCGAGCCGTATGGCTCTCTGACCCAGATGCAAAAGCTGCGGCTGGGCAAGCGCACCCATCCTCGCTTTATCCCGATTAAGGCGTTGGTGCCCCTTGCCGATCCTCGGGACGTCGTCTTCGGGGGGTGGGACATCTTTCCCGAGGATGCCTACGAGTCGGCCCGTATCGCGGGGGTCTTACCGGCGGAAATGCTGGCTCCGGTGCGTAATGAGCTTGAAGCCATCAAGCCGTGGCCCGGGGTGTTTGAGCAGGCATACGTCCGAAACCTGCATGGGACGCACATTAAGGCCGGCCCCACGAAGATGGATTTGGCCGAGGCACTTATGCGCGACATCGAGGGTTTCCTGAGTGCCCATGGGGCGCAGCGAGCGGTCATGATCTGGTGCGGTTCGACTGAGGTCTTCTCTGAGGCGGGTCCCACACATGAGACGCTGGATGCGTTCGAACACGGGCTGAAGGACAACGCCCCAGAGATCTCGCCTTCGATGATCTATGCCTATGCTTCGATCTGTTCCGGGATCCCGTTCGCCAACGGGGCGCCGAATCTCACCGCCGATATTCCGGCGCTCGTCGAGTTGGCGACGAAGCGAGGGGTGCCGGTTACAGGGAAAGACTTTAAAACCGGTCAGACATTGCTGAAGACGATGATCGCGCCTGGCCTGAAGGCCAGAATGTTAGGCCTCAGGGGGTGGTTTTCCACAAACATCCTCGGCAACAGGGATGGCGAAGTGCTTGACGACCCTGGCTCCTTCCGGGGAAAGGAGGTCACCAAGAGCGGTGTGCTGGATGCCATCCTGCAGCCAGAGATTTACCCCGATCTCTATGGCCAGTATTATCACAAGGTCCGAATCGAGTATTACCCTCCACGGGGAGATGCAAAGGAAGGGTGGGATAACATCGACATTGTCGGCTGGCTGGGTCAACCGATGCAGATCAAAATCAATTTCCTTTGCCGCGATTCTATTCTTGCGGCTCCCGTCGTATTAGACCTGATTCTGTTTCTGGACCTCGCGCAGCGAGCTCGGCTTTCCGGCATTCAGGAATGGTTGTCGTTCTACTTCAAGTCTCCAATGGCACGACCCGACCTCAAACCCGAACACGACTTATTCATCCAGCACCTGAAACTCACGAACACGCTCCGCATCCTGGTGGGTGAAGAGGTCCTGGATCATTCAGGCCTGGATTACTACGAGGGTCCACAGTCCCAAAGCGACTAAGCATGAGGGATTCGCAGGGTCAGAGCGGTGAAGGAGAATGAACGACCCCGCACCGGTATCTTCTCAGCAGAGTCCTTGCGCAGGAAGTCTTCAATGTCACGCGTGGAGACACATGTATCGAGACGGACGCTCATAACGATAGCGGGGGCTGCATGCCTGGTCCTTTTCGGCCTCCTCGCTGGGCTACCCCAGGCAGCGACGGAACAGAGCCCTAAGCCATTCGATCCGCCATCGGTCTACTTGACCTGGCAGCACGATCCGACGACCACCATGACGATCCAGTGGCATAGCCATGGAGGACGCGACGACGTCGTGCAGTACCAGCGGCTCGACGAAAGGGTGTGGCACACTGTCAGGGGTTCGCACCACCCGATGCCTCATTCTGATCGGATGGTGCACGTGGCGGAACTGACTGGCCTGAAGCCAGGGGTCGATTATCGGTTCCGCTTGGGGGCAAACTCCGTTGAGTTCACATTCCGCACCATGCCCCGGAACACGAAGGAGCGCATCCGGTTCGTCGTCGGCGGAGATACGATGGACCCGTTAGACATGCTCGACGAATCGTTTGAGGAAATTTCCCGTCTCGCGGCCAAACAGGATCCAATGTTCGCGGTCATCGGCGGCGACATCGCGTATGCGAATGGTGAGCCGGGTCTGGTGGGGCGTTGGTATAATTGGCTGGCCACGTGGAAGAAACTCATGGTGACGTCCGACGGGCGGCTGATCCCCTTCGTGGTAGCGATCGGCAACCATGAGGTTCAGGGTGGGTTTAACCAGACCTCCGAAAAAGCACCGTATTTTTACAGCCTGTTCGCGCTGCCCAACAAGCGGAGCTACCGGGTCTTAGACTTTGGCCGGTACCTGAGCTTGGTTTTACTGGATTCTGGACACACCCACCCCATCGATAACGAGCAAACTGATTGGTTACGCCAAACGTTGGCCGGCCGGCAGGACGTTCCCCACCTCTTTGCCGTCTACCATGTGCCGGCCTATCCGTCGGTGCGGGGGTTTAACAATGGCGTGAGCGCAAAGATCCGCGAGCACTGGGTTCCCCTGTTCGAGCAGTTTGGCGTCGATGTTGCCTTTGAGCATCATGACCACGTCTACAAACGCACCCACCCGATTCGGGCCGAAAAAATCGATCCGGGTGGGGTGTTGTATCTCGGCGACGGTGGTTGGGGTGTGGTACCCAGAAAACCCCGCGACCGTTGGTACCTCGCGAAAGAGGCCAGCAAACAACACTTCATCCTCGTCACCATCAACGGCCAAAACCGCAGCTTTCTCGCGATCGACAGCGAGGGGCAGATCTTTGACCAGGTGAATCAAAGCGCATCATACGCCAAGACGCCCCAGTAATAGGCGTGCCCCTCAGCGTCTAGCGCAGCACCTTGCAGGGTGGCCTGCCGGAAGAACCTGGCCGATTTGGGGGAGCCCAACCTGTAGTTGAGTGGCTCATGAAGCGCTCTGTCCTTAGCGTCGTTCTGCTACCCCTTCTCTTGGTCGGGTGTGCAGGGGGCGTGGCAAAAGACCCCCGGTACGCACCGAGCGAAAGCCTGCTGGATATTGTCACCGATTTCCACCGCTTCTCACGGGAGGATCTCTACCGATTCTCGGTCCCCAAGGACATTGCGGGAATCAATGTCTATAAGGCAACCTTGATCCGCCTGGAGGACTACGAGCAGAAGCACCCGGATCGCTACCCGGATATCATATGGTATACCAGGGCCATGGCCTATGAACGGCTCCGGGAATACGGGAAGGCGATCGATGCTTACCGCCTTGTGGTCGAAATGGACTCCTCCCCGTTGGGGCCGGAGGCTCGTGCCAGCCTCGAAGCACTTGGGGACTTTGAGGGGGTCCTCCAGGGCTATGGACAATCGGATGGAGACGCTTCTGCGTTTGTGGGGCACCTTGAGGAGAAGGCGACGGCCTGGCGGACACTCAGCGAGACGTTTCGGGGGACCGTGTACGAATATCTCGCCCTCATCGAAGCAGAGAAGTTGGATCGTCTCAAGGTCGAGTACCTCCAGGAGAACCGGCACCGCCTGGAGGAGGGAAATGACCTCGTCATCGGGGCGTACCAGTCCCTCATTACGATGCATGAGGCAAGCAAACACCGGACCGGGTATGTGGTCGACTTTGCCGACTTCTATGTGGTATTAGCTAAGGATTACGCGCGGGCGAATCCCCCGGAGGATCGGACCTTTCAATGGCAGGAATTCTCGCGGTGGGCGAACAGAGCCTGGCGCCTGTATGCTGACGTTGCGCAGAAGGATGGGTCTCTGGAGAAGCTAGAGGCCCAGGGAAAGCTTCAAGCGCTTCAAGCCTACGTCTCGAAGGTTCGGGCGGCGAGTCAGTAGCCCGCATTATTCACGAACGGAATGTCTTCGTGAATAATGCGTCCCGCCGCTGCGGCGGGACTCAAGGCTAGCCCTGAGCGACGCCCCGCAAACGCGGGGTGGAGTCGAAGCCCGGAGGGCAGATTATTCAGTTCTATGTGAATAATCCGGGGTAGGAGGCGGAATGAAGAGGTGGAAAGATCGGCCCGGCACCTGGAGTATTTCGTTCCTGGTCGGAACGTGTTTGATGTTGGTTCCCCTTGGGCTGCCGTCGGTCCTTGCAAATCCTCCCTCTCTCCAAAACACCCCGGATATTCCCAAACAGCCTTCGCCTGCCTCCCCATTTGAGGCGGAAAAATCCCCACCTCGCTATTACCCTGATGAGATCGATCATGAAGTGGCAAGGGCCATTATCGATGCTTATCTGGGGAACGAGAAATCCGTCCGGGCCCATCTCGATGCCCTTCGCCGTGAGGATGAGGCGCGACGGCGGGAAGGTCGGCCGGAGACGGGACTCACTGCCAGTCTACGGGACCTCTACCACAGCACACTGACCGGCCGGGAGGCTTTCCTCGCGGCGCAGGAGCAAGCAAAAGATGAAGCCTCGGGGCCCGAGGACGAGGCCTTGATCTCGTGGCGACTTGGACAGGACGAACTCTCCCAAGCGGACGAGCTATACCATAAGAGCGTCGTCAATCGCGTGGGCAAGATTCTGAACCGCCTGCTCCGGTCGATCAATCTGACCAGCTTTGTCTTGGATCCCCTGATGGCGCCGGCGGTCGACTCTGCTGCGGAGGTGCTGCTCCACTTCGGGGACTTCAATGCGATGAGCGTAGAAGAACGGAAGGCCCTGGTCTTGTACCAGCAATTCTTGGTCAGGCATCCCGAGGACCCTGAGGTCGAAAGGGTCGAAAAGGACGTGGCCCGACTTCTAGCCAAGAAGCGTGAGACACTCCTGGTCCAACAGATCGAGCGAGGTGAGGAGGCCCTCGAGGTTGGGGATCTCTGGACGGCCGAGCGCCACTTCGAGTCGGCCCTCGCCCTAGATTCTGTCTCCGATGCCGCTGACCAGAGGATGCATGAGGTGGAGGGGCTGCGCCAGGAGCAGCGGGCCCGCCAAGTGCAGACGCTGAAGAGTAGACCGGAGTTACCTCCGCTTACAGACGCGTCAGACGAGGTCCTGTATTACAACCTCCTCCTGGCCACGACCAGGCGGCACCCGACCGGGATGCGGACGGCGGCAAACACGTTAGCCAACCGGCATCAAGCGGATCCCCTTTGGGATATGGCCGTGGATGTCCTCGCCCTCGCCTACGAACTGGAGGGCCAAGAGGAAAAGGCACACCAGACGCTGCAGGATGTGTCTCGAAGCGGCCGGTCCTCCTCTCGGCAGGCCCGGGCGAGTCTCCTCCTGGACAATCCCCAGTATAATCAGCTGGTCGCGATCCGTGCCGCGGAGCGACAGCATTTCAAGGACACGCTGAGTTACATCCTGGGAGGGAGAGAGACGCTAGAGCAGGCCGTCATCCACAGTCCCACCTCCATCCTCCTTTACGGGACACCGGCTGCAATCCCGATGGCGGCAGCGACCGCCGCCGGTGTCGGTATTCGGGGAATCCGTGTTCTGACCGGGAATCCTGTCTCCCGCAGCGCCATCATCGAGGCGGCGGGGCAATACCTACGCGAGCACCCGCGAGGCGACCCTCACTACCGAGAGGTCTGTCTGCTGCTGGCCGAGGCGTATGAGAAGGAGGAGCGCTTTGACCGGGCCCTTTACTACTACCGTGAGGCCGAGGCCGATCCGGACGAGATCCGCGAGCTCCAAGGGCGGGTTGCCGACATCTTGCTCGGGCGGGCCGCTCAGACTCCACCCGCCCAGAGAGCGGGCCAATTCCTCACGATCTTGCAGAATTATCCTGAGACCGAAGCGGCGCGGGAAGCCGGCCGGGAACTCCGAGGTCTCCTGGCACCGCAATATCAGGGGCTACGGTTGAGCAAGGAGTTCTTACAGGAGCATCCGGCCGTGGCCCACGAGGGGCTTCGACTCAAGCCAACACTGTTGGACGACGATCCAGACAACAGCGAGATCGCAGCCGATGGTGTCGCCCTGCTGGAGTCAGGCCGGCTGGTTATCACCTTTGAGGGCCCTGAGGGGACCACGTCGCAGGTCTACAATCTCGATCGCCTCACCGCGGAGCGAGTGCTCCGAATGCTCCGGGAAGGCGTGTACCAGGAAGCGTCCCAGGAGCCCGAGGATGCGGCACAGCTTTTCGCCGGGCAGCCTGATCTGCCCGCCTTCCTCTTCGCCAGAGACCCTGCCGAGGACCGGGTGGATCGAGAACCAAAGGTGCATCTGCAGCCCTACGAATTTCTGGGCGAAGAGGAGCAGGGGGACCAGTCGTTCCTCCCATTCCCGGAGATCCAGGGAAGTGCCACCATGAACGGCGTGCGGTTCGAAGGGTTGCTTCCTTATGAGCCCTTCGGTACACGCCTCTCCATCGGTCTCGACGAGAGCTCCCCATTTATCGGGGCGGAGGTTCCCGTTCCCGACCCCTTGCCGCTCAACCTCCTCATAAACGCCGCCCCTGGCACCCACGCTCTGCCTTCCATCTCCCCGCAGATCCGCTTGTTCAAAGAAAAGATACCGGACGCTTCGCTGTACGAGTAAGTCTAGTCCTGCACCACGGTTCTGTGGGCGCCGAAGAGTGTAGTGGCCTCCAGCCCGTGTCCCGCATTGTTTTGGCGGGCGTTTCGTGGTATATTTTCAGTAACTTGCGGGTGAGGTTCAATCGCAGGGAGAGATGGATGCTGGATCCCCTGAAGCAGGCACTGATCGAGGAGGTTGATCGGCTCAGCCCCGAACTGTTGCAAATCAGCCGGTTCCTCCACGCTAATCCCGAACTCTCTTTCGAAGAGCATCAGGCGGCTGAGCTCCTCATCCGGACCTTGGAAGAGCACGGCTTCTCCCTGGAGCGCGGCGTGGCAAGGCTCACGACGGCCTTTACCGCGACCTACGCCTCGGGTGAGGGACCCACCATCGCCTTCCTCGCCGAGTACGACGCCCTTCCGGGCATGGGCCACGCCTGCGGTCACAATCTCATTGCGTCAGCCTCGGTGGGGGCTGCCTTGGCCCTGAAGTCTCGCTTAGCTCAGATTCCTGGCCGCGTGCTCCTGGTGGGATGCCCGGCCGAGGAGAAGGGAGGAGGCAAGATCCCGCTGGTGGAGGCCGGGCTGTTTCAGTGGGTGGATGCCGCCATGCTGGTCCACCCGAGCAACCGGACCGAAATGGTCAAGAAAGCCCTGGGGATGCGGGATGTCCAGGTGGAGTTCTTCGGCAAGGCCGCACACGCCGCGGCGCTCCCGTATCTCGGAATCAACGCCCTCGATGCCGTCATTCTCACCTTCAATAACATCAATGCCCTGCGGCAGCAGCTCCGCTCCGATACCCGGGTCCACGGGATTATCACCCATGGCGGGAAGGCACCGAACATTATCCCGGATTATGCGGCGGCCCTCTTCTACGTCCGCGCGTTAGACATGGGGTACCTGGAAGAGCTTTACCAAAAGGTCCTCGGCTGCTTCGAGGCGGCCGCCAGCGCGACCGGGACCACATACCAAGTAAAACGGGCGGGGCATGACTACCACCCTCATAAGATCAATTATAGCCTCGCGCAACTCTTTCGACAGAATCTCGAGGCCCTAGGAGCTGAGGTCGATCAGGGTCCCGAGGATGTGGAACTGGGTTCCACCGATGTGGGGAACGTGAGCCAGGTCGTTCCCACCCTCCAACCCACCATCACCATTTGCGGTCCCAAGGTGAGCTGCCACATGCCAGAATTCGCGGTGGCCTCTGGCTCGTCTGCCGGGGAGGAGGGGATGCTCTTGGCGGCCAGGGCCATGGCCCTCACCGGCCTTGATCTGCTGAGAGACCGCGACGCCTTGGACCGGGTGAAGGCCGAGTTTGCAGGAGGGAGGCGTCCCTGAAGGTCATTGGGCTCATGTCCGGGACCTCGGCGGACGGGATCGACGCAGCCCTTGTGGAGATCACCGAAGAAGCCCACCACCCGCATGTAACGCTTCTCCACTGTGAGCACCGTTCCTATCCCCCGGGAATTCGAGAACGGATTCTTCGCCTTCCCGCGCATGCTGACGCCCTCCGTGAGGTCTGTCATCTCAACGTGTTGCTTGGGGAGCTGTTTGCACAGGCGGCGCTCGATCTCTTAAAGGCGGCCAGATTCTCCCCGGCCGAGGCGGTCCTCGTTGGGTCTCACGGCCAGACCATCTGCCATCTTCCAACCCCGGTTGCCGAGGGGGATCTCCTTGTTCACTCGACCCTTCAGATTGGTGAGCCCTCCGTCATTGCTGAGCGGACCGGGCTTACTACCGTGGCGGACTTCCGGCCTAGAGACATGGCGGCCGGGGGCGAGGGGGCTCCCCTCACTCCCTATCCTCATTACCTGCTCTTTCGACATGCCGAGCGGTGCCGCGCGGTTGTAAACCTGGGCGGAATCTCGAATCTGACTCTGCTCCCCCCCGGTGCCTCCGTGGCCGAGATCTTGGCCTTCGATGCAGGGCCGGGCAATGTCCTGATCGATGGAGTGGTCCGACGACTGAGTGGGGGGACCTTAGAATATGATGCCGACGGGGCCTGGGCGGCCTCGGGAAAGGTCAATCAGACCCTTCTACAGCGACTCCTCTTATCCCCCTTTTTCCAGCGTCCGCCCCCCCGAAGTGCTGGTCAGGAAGAGTTTGGGCCTCGAATGGTGGAGGAGATCCTGGCCGAGGCGGGCCCGGAGGGAATCCCTCCAGCCGATCTGGTCACGACGGTCTCGACGCTCACCGTGGAGGGGATCGCCAGCAGCCTTGAAGTCTACGTCTTTCCCCGGCAGGCTGTGGACGAGATTCTGCTGTGCGGCGGCGGTGTCCGTAACCGCTGGCTCAGGAGTGCCATGGAGGCGCGTTTGGAGCCCCGGCCTGTCCTGACCACCGATGATCTGGGGTTTCCGACCCAGGCGGTTGAGGCGACGGCGTTTGCCGTTCTGGCCTACCTGACCTTTACTGGACAGGCGGGGAACCTTCCGTCTGCCACAGGGGCGAGACAAGCGGTTCCTCTGGGAAAGATCATTCCCGGCAAGCGCTTTTCGGGGCTCCGATCATGAGAGACTGATGGATCAGCACCCGTACACGACATCTGTGCTCAGGATTCTCGGGCGTATCGAAGAGACCCAGAGAGAAGCTCTGGAGCAGGCGGCTGGAGTGATCTTTGGGTCGCTCCAACAGGAGGGCGTCCTGCATGTCTTCGGGAGCGGCCATTCCATCGCGGTCGCGCAGGAGGCCTTTCATCGAGCGGGCGGGCTGGTCCCGGTCAATCTGATTCACGAGATCTTTCTGACTCCGCTCGCCCCTCCGGCAGTGAGCAGAAAGATGGAGCGGCTTTCAGGGATGGCATCGATCCTCCTGGACCGTCATGACCTTCGGGGCGGGGAGGTGTTGATCGTGGTGTCGAACTCCGGGATCAACGCGGTCCCGGTAGAGGTTGCCCTCGAGGCCAAGCAGCGGGAGCTCTTCGTGATTGCCCTGACGTCGCTGGCCCACTCTCAGGCAGTTCCGGCCCGGCACCCGAGCGGCAAGCGCCTCTTCGAAGTGGCCGATTTGTGCCTGGATAACTGTGGAGAATCGGGAGATGCCGCCGTGTCCTATCCCAAATGGAGCGGCAAGGTCGGCCCGACCTCGGCCATCGCCGGAATCTTCCTGATGAATCGTGTCATCTGCCGTGTGGTGGAACGCTACCTCGCCGAGGACCTGATCCCACCGGTGTACCTGAGCGCCAATCTTCCGGGGGGAGACGAACACAACCGCCGACTGGAGGAGAAATACCGTCGGAGGATTACTCTCCTCTGATGGATAAAAAGCAGTCAGCTATCAGCCGTCAGCAGAACGGTTCACGGTTCACAGTTGACAGTTCACAGATTGGGACTCCCAGTTTTACCGTGAACCATGAACCATGAACTGTGAACCAAAACAACGGTCGTCGGTAAACGGTCATCGGTTATGTTCGATCTGATCATTACGGGAGCAAGCATCGTCGACGGTAGCGGCTCACCCGCCTACGTCGGGGACATCGCGCTCGAGGGGGATCGGATCGTCGCCGTCGGGAAGGTCCCTGAAACCGACGGGCGGCGGGTCATTCGGGCAGAGGGACTGATTGCCTGTCCCGGGTTCGTCGATGTGCACTCCCACTCCGATTACTTTCTGCTCCTGAATCCGCGGGCGGAAAGCGCCGTTCGACAGGGGGTGACCACGGAGATCGGGGGCAACTGCGGCTATGCTGCAGCGCCGATCTGGGGGGAATGGAGGGAGGAGCGGGCCCGGACTTGCCGGGAGCTTTATGGCCTCGATCACGAATGGCGAGGGGTGCAAGAGTATTTCCAGAGGCTCAGCACCGAGACGGTCTCCATCAACTTCGGTCTGCTGCTCGGCCACAACACGATCCGGGGCTCAGTCATGGGAGGGGCCGCGC
Source organism: Candidatus Methylomirabilota bacterium (assembly GCA_027293415.1). Taxonomy (NCBI): domain Bacteria; phylum Methylomirabilota (SeqCode); species Candidatus Methylomirabilota bacterium. The sequence continues at coordinate 11,781 of JAPUFX010000054.1, read as the reverse complement.
GAGCACCTGATGCTGCGGAAATGGAGACCATGATCCGGGCGGTCCGGCAGGGTATGCAGGAGGGGGCCATGGGCCTCTCCACCGGCCTCATCTATGCCCCAGCTTGCTTTGCCCAGCCCGAGGAGTTGGTGGCGTTGGCCCGGGTCACTCGCGAAGAAGGGGGTGTGCTCACCTGCCATATGCGGAGCGAGGGTGAGAGGCTCTTGGAGGCGATCCGGGAGATTCTCGATGTGGCTCGGGAGGCTGACGTCCCCCTCCAGATTTCCCACCTCAAGACCTCCGGCGAGCGCAACTGGGGGAAACTCTCGGAAGCCCTGCACCTCATTGAGGAGGCGCGGGCGCAAGGCCAGGATGTGACCGCCGACCGCTATCCTTATACCGCCTCGAACACCCAGCTGCAGGCGGTCATGCCTTCGTGGGCGCTGGAGGGGAGGCGGGAGGAGCAGGTGGCCCAATTGCGGGACCCCGTGGTTCGAGACCGACTGAGATTAGAGCTGGCTGATAAGCGGTGGGATCAGATCATGATCGCCGAAGTGACCCGTGAGGAGAACAAGCGCTTTGAGGGGATGCGGGTCAATCAGGCGGCGGCCTTGGCCGGGAAGGAACCGGTGCAATTCGTCTGTGAACTCCTCGTTGAAGAGGAGGCACGGGTGGACGCCATCTTTTTCACCATGTCTGAAGAGAACCTTCAGCGGATCTTAACCCGGCCCTACGTCATGGTCGCCTCGGATAGCGGGACCCGGGCCCATGTCGGTCCACTGAGCCGGGGCCGGCCTCACCCCCGCACATTCGGCACCTTCCCGCGGGTGTTAGGGGCGTACGTTCGCGAAAAGCGACTACTCGAGCTTCCCACCGCCATCCGGAGAATGACATTTGATCCCTGTCGTCGCTTTGGGCTCAAAGGTCGGGGCCTGGTTGCGGCCGGCTGCTATGCCGACCTGGTGCTCTTTGCCCCTGACACGGTGAGGGATCGGTCGAGCTACGAAGACCCGATCCAATACCCTGACGGAATCCGCTACGTTCTCGTCAATGGCATGATCACGGTCGAGGAAGGGGAGCATACCGACGTCCGCGCGGGCCGTGTTCTGAGGAGTTCTGGACCGAGCACGGAGTGAGCCGTGGAGGAGCGGTCGTGACGGGAGAGACTCGCGGGATCAATCAAGGAAGTCCGTCGGTGCAACCGCGCATCTGTATTACCAGCGGGAGGCATCCCCTCGGGGAGCAGGGGGCCGAACACGAAGATAAGGTGCGGGGTGCTTTCTCCTGGTGCGTGGCGGAAAGTGGCGGGGTGCCATACATATTGCCGACTCCGGGATACGATCGCGAGCTCATTACGTCGTATCTCGATTTCGCCGATGGCTTGCTCTTTTCTGGTGGAGAAGATATTCATCCCTCTTTTTATGGAGAATTCGTCCTCGAAAAGTGTGGGACCATCGACGAAAAGAGGGATCTTTTCGAAATCGAGCTCTTGCGGGGAGCCGTCGAGCGCGGGATGCCGGTCTTGGGGGTTTGCCGGGGGATGCAGCTTATCGCGGTGGCGTTAGGAGGGAGCTTGTACCAGGATCTGGCCTATTGTGATACCGCCATGGAGTTCCATGACGGGACCTGGGAACAAGGAGGAGAGATGCCCTCAGTCACCTTGACGCCCGGGACCTTCTTGCACCAAATATTCGGGGGAGAATCTCTGCGTGTGAACTGCCGCCATCATCAGTTGGTCAAGGCGCTGGGCCAAGCCTGCAGGGTGAGCGCAGTTTCCCCTGATGGCATGATCGAGGCAATCGAAGTGTCAGGAACTCCATTTGTCCTGGGGGTGCACTGGCACCCCGAGCGTTTGGCCCTCGGAGATCAGCGCCACCTGGAATTGTTCAACGTACTGATAAGAGCGGCGGCAGCGTATTCAAAAAAGGCAAGAAATCCGGGGTAAGGGTTCGTGAAAGTGCACGCCCTCCCGGGTCAGTATGATCCAGAAGGGCACCTGGATTGACTCATGCGCCCGCACCGCATCGGGGGCGCGGTGACGGCAACGCCCCGCCTAGACGGCCTCGATCTCAGCCGGCTCCACGATGAACGCCGCCTTCACAGTCACGTGGTACTCAACGATTTTTCCCTCTCGAACAACCGCCGTGCTGTGCAGTACATCGACCCCGGTGATATGGCGCAAGGTCTTGGACGCACGCGCGACTGTCTGCTGGGCGGCGTCGCTCCAGCTCTTGTCTGAAACGCCGACGAGCTCAATGAGCCGAATTACTCCTGGCGCTTTTGCGTGCTCTGTTCTGGGACTCATGATACCCCCCTTCGTCTCGAAACGAGACAGCATGTGTGGGAAGCTCCTCCACAGACAATCACCCACCTGAGGATCAAAGCAACACCTGTTCCAATGATCCAACGAGGACTAACATTCCATTTTCAAAGGGTTTGGTGATCATAACCGATGGGAAAGCAGGGACACACTTGTCCTGCCGCTGATCGTCTGCTCACTCCAACTTTTTGTTTTCGCTGATCGGAAACTGCTGGGGCCTTCTTTCCTCTGTGGGACACGCTAGTCCCATCCGAGAGGTACGGATGACATCCGGGAGGGCGGTGAGGCTCGTGAAAAAATGCTTGACAGTAAAGCAGGCGCATGTTATTGATTTCACTAATTTAATTGAAGGGAGCCCGTTGGTGCCAGGAATCAATCAGATCTTTATTGCGGTAGTAGTAGGTGTACGGTGCGTCTGCCCCTCGGCGGGCGGCCCGTAACGCCTTTGCTACGGGCTTTCTGATTACGCCACGGGGTAGACGCTGCCTCGTGGCTTTTTTTTCGGGCCGCGGGGTCCCTCGCGGCCCGTGACTTTTGAACACAGGATGCGCAGGCACTTGCAAAGGAGAAAGTTGATGGCCCAGATGTGTGGATGCGGACTAGAGTTGCGGTCGATCTTGGAAGAATGGGGGTGTCTTCATTGTGGTGGACTGTGCTGCCCCACATGTGGGTATACCCCCGAGGGCACCACCTACTGTCCAGATTGTGCCCATAGCCTCTTTGGTGTCTACACGAGGCCAGCGGTCGTAGCTCAACCCAAGCGCATCTCCGCGTGGTGGGAGGCAGCGGCAGTGCAGCCGGTGCGTCCTCGGATGACGGCCGAGGACTTGGGATAACCCGGGTAGTCCTGCTGGCGAGTTCAGGGGTGCGGGGCAATCCGCCAGATCTGTTGTCCTGAGAGACCCGCCCCCTCCTTCCTCTGTTTGGTCTTTCTCCCTCGCCAAAAAAAGTTTGCGTGGCGGCCATCTCGACCCTAATCTTGAGAGGGATGCCGGGGTAGCTGTCCTGTCGCCTCTGGCTTCACGGGGACACCACCGCGCGGAAAGGAGGGAGGGAATGAATCTCGTCAAGCGATCCGTGGCCGCTCTCGCTTTCGTGCTACTCCTGGGAGTTTCAGTTTTAGTCCCCGCCCAGAAGAGACCCTCGGAAAAGGATCTTGGTGTCCCCATTTATCCCAAGGCTACATTTGTCCAAAGCTTTACCGAAGGACCGGCTGCCCGGCATCTCTTTGCCTCGAACGATGTCACCATTTCGGTGGCCAGGTTCTATGAACAGAAGATAGGGAAAAAACCTGAGTACACTCGGGACCCCGAGGGGATGGAGATTTACCGTTTCGTGTTGAAAAGTGACAAGGCGGCGGCGGTGCCGGACCTCGAGGTGGTGGTGAGTCACTTCCCCGGCGGCTCTCTCATCCCCGACGAGCGGGGCCAGACCCGGCGGTACACCACCACCATCCTGATCAGCAAGAGCAAGAAGTCCTGGTAGGCAAGCCGCAATTTGCAGGGTCTCCACCCCGGGATACCAAGGGGGTCGGAAGGCAAGGATGCTACTTTCCAATACGCTCCATCCGAAGGCAATGCGAGCAAAGATCCGATCCGGCAAGTGGCAAGGTCCGACGGCCGGCTGCTGCGATGGATACGTTCAGGCGAACCTGGTGGTCCTGCCGAAGGCCTTAGCGTATGACTTCCTCGTCTTCTGTCACCGCAACCCCAAGCCGTGTCCCCTGCTGGAGGTGACCGATCCAGGCGACGTCGAGCCGAGAACCACTGCACCGGGCGCGGACCTGCGCACCGATCTCCCGAAATATCGGATCTACAGAGACGGCGAGCTGGAGCAGGAAATACCCGATCTTCTCGGCGTCTGGCGGGACGATTTGGTTGCTTTTCTTTTGGGCTGTAGTTTCACCTTTGAAGTTGCGCTCCAAAAGGCAGGTGTCCCGGTCCGGCATCTCGAAGAAGGCGGGAATGTATCGATGTACATTACGAATCGCTCCTGCCAGCCGGCCGGCGTCTTCGCTGGACCGCTGGTGGTCTCGATGCGTCCGATCCCAGCTTCCCTCATCCCCCGAGCGGTGGAGGTCACCTCTCGCTTCGCGCTGGCTCACGGGGCGCCGGTCCATGTGGCGGACCCTCAGGCGATCGGCATTTCCGACCTCGACCATCCTGCCTTCGGTGACCCGGTCTCGATTCATGAAGGTGAACATCCGGTCTTCTGGGCCTGTGGTGTCACCCCGCAGGCAGTCGCCATGCATGCGAAACCCGAGCTCATGATCACCCATGCGCCTGGCCATATGTTCATTACCGATCTCGCCGACGATGACGGAGGAGGTTCTAGCGAGGTTGACAGATGATGATGATCGGCGTGGATGTGGGAGGGACCTTTACCGACCTCGTCTTTGTGGCCGGGGGGAGGCTCTGGACTCAGAAGGTTCTGTCGACCCATCCTGACCCGGCCCGCGGCGTCCTCGAGGGGCTTTCTCACGAGGCGGCGGGACGGGAGGAGTGGCAGCTCGTTCATGGCTCCACCGTGGCGACCAATGCCCTCCTCGAGCGGAAGGGGGCGAAGGTTGCCCTGATCACCACGGCCGGATTCGAAGATGTGCTAGAGATCGGCCGCCAGAATCGAGTCGATCTCTACGATTTCATGGTTGAACGTCATCCTGTCGTGGTACCACGTTCCCTTCGGTTCGGCGTTCGAGAGCGGGTGGACTGTCGAGGGAAGGTTCTCGAGCCCCTCGATGAGGAAAGTCTCGGTCCTCTCTTGGACCGCCTGGCCAAGGAGAAGGTCGCATCGGTCGCCATTTGCCTCCTTTCGTCTTATGCCAATCCAAGCCACGAGGCCCGAGTCCTGCATCGCGCATTGGAACTGGGGATTCCGGTCTCGGCCTCTCACCGGATTCTCCCGGAGTACCGAGAGTATGAGCGGTGCGCGACCACCGTTGTAAACGCCTACGTCTCGCCTTTAATGGAGCGATACCTCGGCCGTCTCGAGGCGGAGATCGGGGAGGGACGTCTCCGGATCATGCAATCCAATGGTGGGAGTATTTCTGCGGCCACGGCCCGCCAGGAGGCGGTCCGGACCATCCTCTCGGGTCCGGCGGGGGGCGTCGTGGGAGCCGCCTCCGTCGCAAAGCATGCGGGCTTTGACAAAACGATCACGTTTGACATGGGCGGGACCTCTACCGATGTCTCCCTCGTCGATGGTGACCTGAGCGTCACGACGGAGGCCACCGTGGGAGGCCTGCCACTTCGGGTTCCCTTGCTCGACATTCACACTGTAGGCTCAGGGGGCGGGTCGTTAGTCTGGATCGATGAGGGTGGCGCGCTGCGCGTAGGTCCCCAAAGTGCAGGGGCCGATCCCGGACCGGTCTGCTATGGTCGGGGAGACCAGATCACCGTCACGGATGCGCACCTCTGCCTGGGACGACTGGATCCGGACCGCTTCCTCGGCGGGAAGATGCGGCTCGATGTCGAGCGGGCCGAGGCGGCGATGAACGATTTCGCCCGACAGGTGAAGCTCGATCCGCTTCGACTGGCCGAGGGGACCATCACGGTGGCCAACGCTGCCATGGAAAAGGCGATCCGGGTCATTTCTGTTGGGCGCGGATATGACCCCCGAGCGTTTTGTCTGGTCTCTTTCGGTGGCGCGGGAGGGCTGCACGCCTGTTCCCTGGCCTGGTCCCTCTCCATCCCCTGGGTGTTGGTGCCAATGCATGCGGGACTGCTATCGGCCTACGGGATGTTGGTGGCCGATGTCGTGAAGGATTACGCCAAGACGATTCTACGGCCGACAACCACCACGTCGTTCGAGGAGATCGAAGCCATCGTGAGCCTGCTGAAGGAGCAAGGGCTCCGCGAGATGAAAGACGAGGGGGTGGCCGAGGGGTTGATCACCACGGAGGCCTTCGTCGACATGCGGTACCTTGGACAGTCCTACGAACTACGCGTCCCTTTCGGAAGAGACTTTGCCTCTCGGTTTCACGAGGTGCACCGGAGAAGCTACGGTTACGCCAATCCCGCTCGGGAGACCGAGAGTGTGACGCTCCGCCTTCGGGTGAGGGGCAAAGCAGACAAGCCACCCCTGTCCAGGGTTGAGGAGGGGTCGGCGGATGCTGCATCGGCCAGCGTCGGCACAAGACGGATCTTTCTGGAGGACCATTGGGTGGAGACCCCCGTTTACGCCCGAGAAGCCTTGCGGGCGGCCAACCGGATCGCTGGGCCAGCCCTGGTGGTAGAGATGAGTGCCACCACGCTCATCGCACCAGGGTGGGAGGCAACGGTGGACGCGCAGGGGAATCTCCTCCTCAAAAATCACGAACCGCACGGGGCATCGCGTGGGTAGGTACGACCCGATCAAACTCGAAGTCTTCAAGAATCTCCTCGCCTCGGTGGCCGAAGAGATGGGTGTTGCCCTCTGTCGGACCGGACACTCTCCCAATATCAAGGAGCGCCGCGATTACTCCTGTGCCATCTTTGACGGAGGGGGAGAGATGATCGCGCAGGCGGCCCACATCCCCGTGCATCTGGGGTCGATGTCCCTGGCGGTGAAGGGGGCCATGGAGGGAAGACACGTCGGCCCGGGAGATACGATCATCCTGAATGACCCCTACCGTGGAGGGACCCATCTCCCCGACATCACCCTCATTTCGCCTGTCTTCGGGGATGAAGGCCCCTCCCCCCTCTTCTTTGTCGCCAACCGGGCACACCACGCTGACGTGGGGGGAATGGCCCCCGGCTCCATGGGAATGGCGACCGAGATTTTTCAGGAAGGGATACGGATCCCTCCAGTCATGCTGGTGGAGGGCGGGACGCTGCAACGGGATGTCGTCGATCTCCTCTTGGTCAACGTCCGGACCCCCCAGGAGCGGGAAGGAGATCTAGAGGCCCAACTAGCGGCGAATGAGACAGGCAGGAGGCGGCTCTTGGAGATCGTGGCTCGCTATGGAGCGGACGAGACGCTTCACTATATGGAGGAACTCAAGGCGTACGCCGAGCGGATGACCCGAGAAGCCATCCGGCGCATCCCGGACGGCCGTTACTCCTTTGAAGATTACCTGGACGATGATGGGATCACGACCGAGCCCGTTCGAATCGCCGTGACCGTCACCGTGACCGGGGATCAAGCCGTTATCGACTTTACCGGGACTTCGCCGCAGGTAGCTGGCAGTGTGAACGCCGTGTATGCGGTGACGCTGTCGGCGGTCTTCTATGTTTTCCGTTGTCTTGTGGATTTTGACATCCCCTCGAATGCCGGCTGCATGGTCCCGCTGACCGTCGTGGCTCCGACGGGGACCGTCGTCAACGCCGTGCCTCCCGCGGCCGTGGCCGGTGGGAATGTCGAAATGTCGCAGCGAATCGTGGACGTGCTCCTCGGGGCGTTAGCCAAGGCCTTGCCCGACCGCATCCCCGCGGCTAGCGCCGGGACTATGAGCAACTTGATGATCGGAGGCTATGATCCCGAGCGTGGGCGGAACTTTGCCTATTACGAAACCATCGCCGGAGGGATGGGAGCACGGCCAACACGAGACGGCCTGGATGCGGTACAGACCCATATGACCAACACACGGAATACGCCGATTGAGGCTTTGGAACACGCCTATCCCATCCGGGTGCTCCGGTATGAGATTCGCCGCGGATCGGGAGGGAAGGGGAAGTATCGTGGGGGAGATGGAATCCGCCGTGATTTTCAGCTGCTGACGGAGGCCACGGTCGGCCTCCTTTCGGACCGCAGGCGGTTTCGGCCCTATGGACTCCACGGAGGAGAATCAGGGCAGGCGGGTGAGAGCATCCTCATGACCCCGAGTGAGGAAAGGCCCCTCGGTTCCAAATTTCACATTCGCGTCGGTGCCGGAGAGGTCATCAGCATTCGCACCCCCGGAGGAGGGGGCTACGGGAGGGTGACGGAGGCAACCAGATGAAAAGACAAGCGGCAAGGAGACTGGCAATCTTTGCGATCGTTATTTTCATGGGACTCTACGGTGGCTGTGCGAAGAAAGAATTACAGCCTACGGCACCTGGTCCTGGAGTCCCCCGCATCACCAACTTCCGGATCGAGCCGCCCGTGGTGGATAGAGGAGGGGAGGTGACCTTACTTTTCGATTTTCGAGATATCGACGGTGATATCATAGATGTCTACCTCGGGCTGAAAAGGGAGGTCGCGGACTTTACATTGGCCACTGGGCTTCAGTACACCATAATCAGCCGCGGACGTTACTTAGGGCAATCGGAGGGGACGGCAGAGGAGACGATCACCATCAGTATTGAACGCCGCTCTGCCCCCCTCCGCTCCCAGACGCGCGGATATGAAGGAGGCGCGGTGGACCCCGACAGGCAACTGGAGGAGCTCGGCGGGACCCGGGTCTACGAGGTTTTTGTCATCGATGAGAGGGGACAGGTGAGCAATCGTCTTCGAGCTCGGGTGACCGTGCGGTGAAAGGGTGAAACATTGGGGAGCATCGCAAAACTCGGAGCGGCCGCGGACCAGATCTGTATCCTTCCGCGAGGCACTTCTGGAGGGGATGTCCAGCGGTTGTATCGAGCGGCGCGGCGTCTGCAAAAGGTTCCGCTGACCTCGCTGGCTGCCTCGCGGCTGGCCGAGGGGGTCCGGTCAGGTGATGCCTCGCTGCTCCTCACGGGCGCAGGGGGTCCTCCCGAGCTCCCCTCCGGCGAGACCGACGGTCCGCTGGGAGTGGCGGTGCTAGCGCGGGCCCTTCATCAGGGCTTGGGGGCTCGGCCTTATTTGATTTCGGAAGAGAGAAATCTGGGACCACTCCGGGCGGTGCTGGAAGTGATGGGGGCGGATTATCCCCTCCTTGCTTTTCCGTGTGGCGAGGAGGAGGCAGGATATCGCTTTCTAGAGGAGCTTCAGCCAAGGGCGATCATCAGTGTGGAGAAGCTTGGTCCGAACCCCAAGGGAGTGGTCCACGACATGCGGGGCCGGGATGTCTCTGCGCGCCATGCCTCGGTTCGGGGGCTATTTGATGGAGCCAAAGACCGGGACATCCTCACCGTGGCGGTTGGGGATCGGGGCAACGAGGTGGGTTTCGGCCACCTCTTCGGTCCCCACGTCAGACCCCCGCTGCGCTCGGGGCGGTGTCGGTGTCCCTGCCGGGGGAGTATTGGCTGTGACATCCGTGCAGATGCGCTCGTGGTGAGCTCCATCTCCAACTGGGGAGCCTACGGCGTGGTGACCTGCCTCCAGGCCCTGACCGGCCACCGCCTCTTGCACACGCCGCAGGAAGAAGCAGTGATGCTTAAAGCGATCCTCCACGCAGGGGCGAGGGACGGGGTGACCCACACCGCGACCTTAACGGTCGACGGGTCCGATCTCTCTGTGCAGCAAGCGGTGGTCACGCTGCTTGGCTCGGTTCACTAAAAGGGAGGCATGTCCTTTTATGCCGGAGCTGCGGAAAGATCCGGTCACGAATTCCTGGGTGATCATCTCCACGGAGCGAGGGAAGCGTCCTTCCGATTTCGGGACGGAGCCTCGCCCCCCGCGGCCGGGCTTTTGCCCGTTTTGTCCAGGGAATGAAGAAAAGACCCCGCCAGAGATCGTGGTCTATCGAAACGATGGTGCAGCGCCGAACACCCCGGGATGGCGCGTCCGGGTCGTCGCCAACAAGTTCCCCGCCCTCGTAATCGAGGGGGAGCTCGAGCGACAGACAGAAGGGATCTACGACAAAATGAGCGGTGTCGGTGCGCACGAGGTAATTATCGAGACACCCGATCACGATCAGACCCTACCCGCCATGCCGGAGCAAAAGGTCGAGGAGGTCCTGTGGGCCTATCGGGACCGCATCCTCGACCTAAAGCGGGATCCCCGATTTCAGTATATCTTGGTCTTTAAGAACCACGGAGAGGCTGCGGGGGCGTCATTGGACCACACCCATTCCCAGCTTATCGCAACTCCGATTGTCCCCAAGCGGGTCCAGGAGGAGGTTGACGGGGTCAAGCAGTACTATGCCGAAAAGCGACGGTGTGTCTACTGTGATATGGTCAAACAGGAACTCGCATATGGGGGACGAGTGGTCTCAGCAAATGATCATTTCGTGGCCATGGCACCCTTCGCGTCACGGTTCCCCTTTGAGACCTGGATCGTCCCGCGGACGCACGAGGCCTCCTTTGAGGATATCGGAAAACAAGAGTATGTGAGTCTCGCCCGCATCCTGAAGGAGACCTTGCACCGGATAGAGCGCCTGTTGTCGGACCCCCCGTATAATTTCGTGCTTCATAGCGCTCCCTTCCGACAGGAGAAGCCGGTGCAGTACCATTGGCACATCGAGATTACACCGAGACTGACTCGGTTGGCCGGCTTTGAATGGGGGACCGGTATCTACATCAACCCGACGCCGCCGGAAGAAGCGGCGCAGTATTTGCGAGATGCCGCGCTAACTACTGACCGTTGACCGACGACCGCAGAAGCGTTCACGGTTCACAGTTGACAGTTCACGGACTTAGCACATGAACCACCAAGCACCATTCATTCACTAATCACGAACCACCAATTGTGAACCGTGGATCGTGAACCGTTCTGCGGACCGCTGACGGCTGACTGCTATAATGGAATCGTGCTGTTAAAACAGGCAACGGAGAGATATATGCCTAATCCGTGTGCATGAACGAAGGGGGTGAGAAGGGAAAGAGAAAAGCGATTGGTCCTGGGTTCTCGTGAAATTTCCGGGGATTTTGAGGTCCCAAGATGCGAAAAAAGGCTTGGCATAGGGTTTGCTCCCTTGCGGGGTGGTATTGAGGCCGGGAGGGGCCAGAGTCCTCCTGCCTCTCGGTGGGAGATGCGTTTTAAAAATTGAGGAGTGGACGATGAAAAAGATCGAAGCGATCATCAAGCCGTTCAAGCTGGACGAGGTGAAAAATGCCCTGGCGGAGATCGGCATCCAGGGGCTCACGATCAGTGAAGTGAAGGGTTTCGGTCGACAAAAGGGGCACACGGAGCTTTATCGGGGGGCGGAATATACCATCGATTTTCTCCCCAAGGTCAAGGTCGAGATCGTGGTGGGGGATGGTAAATCTGCTCAGGTCGTGGAGACCATTCAGGCAGCGGCGAAGACGGGACGGATCGGCGACGGAAAAATCTTTATCATCCCGTGTGAAGACGCTGTGCGGATCCGGACGGGAGAGCGGGGCGAAGAAGCCATTTAGTTCACGGTTGACAGTTCACCGTTCACAGATTGGGACTCCGAGTTTTGCCGTGAACCATGAACCGTGAACTGTGAACCGGAACAGCGGTCATCGGATTACGGTCCACGGTCATCGAGTCAGGGGGAAAGAATGACGCCAAAAGATGTAATCAAGTTCGCCAGCGAAAACGGCGCCAGGATGGTGGACCTGAAATTCATGGATTTCCCGGGAATGTGGCAACACTTTACCGTTCCCATCAGCCACCTGGACGAGACCATGTTTGAGGAGGGGGTGGGCTTTGATGGGTCCAGTATCCGGGGCTGGCAAGCCATCCACGCGAGTGACATG